>DAIOWB010000023.1:7970-19439 GCA_036758725.1 Lacibacter sp. | reverse complement strand
ACGATTTGCTACGGTCATTCTCAACACCGTCTTTATTGATCCAGAGTTTTTCAAAAGCACTCTGCACCACATCTCTGGCATCTTCTTCGTGCCTTAGATTTTTAAGGATAAAGCGATACACATTGTCGGCATACCTGGTCACACATTCATTGTATTCTCTGGAAGTCATATATCAGTTAGTAATCCTTGATGATTGGTTTAATATCCGTTTTACGGATAAAGTGCCAAAAAGTTACAGCATATTAAAAAAAAGTAATCAGAGGTTGCCCGAAAATGAATCAAAGATAAAAAAGCCCGTTTGCGGATTGGTTATTGCTTTGTTCTGGCAGGTTTTTGTGCATTTGGGCGAAGCAATCTTTGTCTTGTTTACAGGTCTAACTAATAAAAATGCCCATGCAGAAATGGCTATTAATAAAATAGCCCCAATTATAAAAATTTGCTTTCTCATGATACCTGTTTTGAAGATAGAACGAAGGTAGAATGAAAAATGTTACAGTGCAAGTGTATAAATATTGAAATATTGTTAAATAGGTTGGCAATTCGGTCATGAACAACCCATCAAATCACCCTATTTTTGTTTCCCTAAATAAATGTTTTATGAACGAAAAAATGGTACATCGGATTGCAGCAGAGGTAGAAGAAATTAAAGCCAGCGGATTGTTTAAAACTGAGCGGATTATTGAAAGTGCTCAGGGGCCTGAAATAAGAGTGAATGGAAAAACAGTTCTCAACTTTTGTGCAAATAATTACCTGGGTTTATCTTCTCATCCAAAAGTAATTGAAGCAGCAAAAAAATATATTGATCTGAGAGGTTATGGTATGAGCAGTGTACGTTTTATTTGTGGCACCCAGGATATTCATAAAGAACTCGAAGCCAAGCTTTCTAAATTTTTAGGTACTGAAGACACTATTTTATATGCAGCAGCTTTTGATGCCAATGGAGGTGTGTTTGAGCCATTGTTTAATGAAGAAGATGCCATCATCAGCGATGCTTTAAACCATGCAAGTATTATTGATGGTGTTCGTTTATGTAAAGCACAACGTTACAGGTATGAACATAATAATATGAACGACCTGGAGGCAAAACTTAAAGAAGCAGCGGCTGCCAGAAACAGGGTGATAGTTACTGATGGAAGTTTTAGTATGGATGGTACCATTGCACAATTAGACAAGATTGTAGAACTGGCTGAAAAATATGATGCTGCAATTATGGTTGATGAATGTCATTCCAGCGGGTTTCTTGGAAAAACCGGAAGAGGAACACATGAATACCGTGGAGTAATGGGTAAGATTGACATTATTACCGGCACATTAGGTAAAGCATTGGGAGGAGCAAGTGGTGGTTTTACAAGTGGAAGAAAGGAAGTAATTGAAATGTTGCGTCAGCGCTCAAGGCCCTATTTATTCAGCAACACATTAGCCCCAAGTATTGTAGGCGCTTCTATTGCTGTAATGGATTTGCTGAGTGAAACAACAGAACTGAGAGATAAACTGGAATCAAACACCAAATATTTCAGAAGTAAAATGACCGAAGCCGGTTTTGATATTAAGCCCGGCGATCATCCTATTGTTCCAATTATGTTATACGATGCGGTAGTTGCACAAAACTTTGCAGCTAAATTATTAAGCGAAGGAATTTATGTAATTGGATTCTTTTTTCCGGTTGTTGCAAAAGGGCAGGCAAGAATAAGAGTACAAATAAGTGCGGCCCATGATCAAATGCATTTAGATAAAGCTATTGCTGCTTTTACAAAAGTGGGCAGGGAATTAGGTGTTTTAAAAACAACTTAATGCTTGCATATAGCATTCTTTTTTGTTTAATAAAATACTGAATAAGGGATTTCTGTAATTTTTCATTTCCTGAACAACATCAGCCTGTACTTTTGTGCAAATTCTTTATTATGCGTTTAGTTACTGCAGCAGTTATTTTTTCATTCTTATTTTTCAATTCCTGCTCCATCAATAATTTTAATATTGACAGCGATCTCAAACAATATTTTGATCAATATAAAGTAACCGGAACTTTTGCTTTGTTTGATAATGCACAATCGCATTTTACTATTTATGATTCTGCTAACTACAGAAAAAGGTATTCTCCGGCTTCTACATTTAAAATTATGAACTCCTTAATTGGGCTTGAAAAAGGTGTTATCTATGATGAAAAAATGATTATTAAGTGGGATGGCGTTGAACGTATGCGTAAGGAATGGAACCAGGATTTAACCATGGAACAGGCTTTTAAATTTTCATCAGTTCCGTATTACCAGGAAGTAGCCCGCAGAATTGGAAGGGATACCATGCAGTACTGGATTGATTCAGTGCATTACGGCAATCAAAACATCAGTGGTGCTATTGATTCTTTCTGGTTAAATAATACATTACGTATTTCACCCGATGAACAATTAGGGTTGGTAAAGCGATTATATTTTGAACAATTACCTTTTCAGAAACGTACCCAGCAAATTGTACGGAAAGTGATGCTGATGGAAGATAACAGTTTGTATAAGCTGAGTTTTAAAACAGGCTGGGGCTTTGATGAAAAAAACAATAATCTTGGCTGGGTTGTTGGCTGGATTGAAGAAAACAGGCATCCTTATTTCTTTGTCTTACTCGTTAAATCACCCGATCCAAATTTTGAAATGGTTAAGAACCGAATGGCTTTGTTGAAAGATATTTTAAAACATTATGATTTTATGCAAGGGAAGAAGTAGCCAATCTGCAATTTGCAATCTGCAATATGCAACTTGCAATTGCAAAGAGACTCTTATTTGATGTATTGTATTTCCAGTTGTATAATTATTAAATCTGGCTTAACTTTTGTTTCAATGCTCAGGATCTTGTAATCTTATATTTAAATAACAATTTTGTTTTCCTTTGCTCACATAGAATATTTATTGCTGCTGG
Organism: Lacibacter sp.; assembly: GCA_036758725.1. Lineage (GTDB taxonomy): Bacteria > Bacteroidota > Bacteroidia > Chitinophagales > Chitinophagaceae > Lacibacter. Next base: position 16,535 of record DAIOWB010000023.1, on the reverse strand, counting down.
TTTTACTCATTCCGGCAATTCTCTTTTTTGTATTGAATCAAAAATGGAAAAAGAAAACAAAAAAGAAAATAGGCGATGAGCAATTGGTAAATCTGTTAACAACCAATCATTCATCCAAAAATTTTTCAATCAAATTTTATCTTATCCTGGCTGCGATGGCCTTCATTGTTTTAGGTGCAGCCAATTTACGTACAGCGGGAAAAGCAGATAATATTAACAGGAAAGGCAGAGATATCATTGTTGCAATGGATGTAAGCAAGAGTATGCTGGCCGATGATATTAAACCAAACCGGTTAGAAAAATCTAAACAGTTTGTCAGTAAAGTAATGGATCAGTTGCCCGACGATCGCATTGCACTCATCTGGTTTGCTGGTAAAGCTTATTTGCCCATGCCATTAACAGCCGATCAGGGTGCATCTAAAATGTTTGTTCAATCTGCATCACCCGATGCAGTGCCAACACAGGGAACAGTAATTGGTGAAGCATTACGCTTGGCAGCAGAGAGTTTTCCCCAACAAAGTAAACGATACAAAGTTGTTTTATTAATTACAGACGGAGAGGATCATGATCAATCAGCCCTATCAATGGCAAAAAACTTAAAAGACCAGGGTATTTCTTTAATTACAATAGGAATCGGAACTCCGGAAGGTTCAACTATTCCAGAGCCGGGTACTACTGATTTTAAAAAAGATAAGCTCGGTGCAACAATTGTAACTAAACTCAATGAAGATTTATTAAAACAAATGGCGATTACAAACGGTGGTTTATATGGGAATCTTGAAAATACAGATGAACTGGTGAAAGAGGTAACCGGAGTTATTAATCAACTTGAAAAGAAAGGAGATGGTGAAGCGGCCGTAAATATCAATTACCGGTTTTATTTTGTTTGGTTTTTATTGCTGGCATTTATTTTATTGCTGGCAGAATTATTCATAAGTGAAAGAAAAAAAGCATGAGATATTTATTAATCATCCATTTACTTTTTATTTCATTTATCACAAAAGCTCAAAAAGCTGATGTGGTAATAGGCAATAGTTATTATAAAGAAGGTGATTATGATAAAGCCGAAGAAGCCTATCAAAAAGCATTAATCAAAAAGAAAGATCCTGTTGTACAATACAACCTGGGAAATACTTTTTATAAAAAAGAAAATACAAAAGAAGCGATCAAAAGTTTTGAGGAAGCAGTTGAAACTACAACTGATCCTGAATTAAAATCAAAAGCGCTGTATAATAAAGGAGTTTTGCTGCATAAAAACAACCAGTTAAAAGAAGCTATCGAAGTTTATAAACAAGCTTTAAGGATTTCACCCGATGATGATGAAATAAGAAAGAATCTTCAGTTAGCGTTAAGGGCTCAAAAAAAACAAGAGCCGCAAAAAAATAAAGAGCAAAAACCAAAACCCAAACCCGAAAAAGAAAAGAAAGAGCAACCCAAGCCGCAGGAGCAAAAACAACAACAAAGCCGCATTACAAGAAAACAGGCCGAACAATACCTGAAAGCCATGGAGCAAAAAGAAAGAGAGCTTCAGGAAAAAATGCAAAAGAAAGTTGGAGTGCCCAGCCAACCAGAGAAAGACTGGTAATTATTTCAAATTTTTAAATTTTATATTGAAGATTGCAAAACCACTTCATGGTTTAATTGTTATTTTGCAATAGATAAATCTTACATATTCAATATAAAATAGCAAATGTTCCTTTATTCCCCTTCTCTAACTGAATACAAACGGCTGGCAACAAAAGAAGTAAAAGTTGGCGACCTGTTATTAGGCAACTTCAATCCCATCCGCATACAAACCATGACTACAACTGATACGCTTGATACCTTGGCTACAGTTGAACAATCAATCCGTTGTATAGAAGCGGGTGCTGAGTTGGTTCGAATAACTGCACCTTCAAAAAAAGAAGCAGAAAATTTATTAAACATCAAAAATGAATTAAGAAAGAGAGGATATACTACTCCTCTTGTTGCAGACATTCACTTCACACCCAATGCAGCAGAAATTGCAGCACGCATCATTGAAAAAGTTAGAGTGAACCCCGGTAATTATGTTGATAAGAAAAAGTTTGAACAAATAGAATATACCAATGCCGAGTACCTCGAAGAAATTGATCGTATCAGAGAACGATTTACACCATTGGTAAAAATTTGTAAAGAATATGGAACCGCCATGCGTATAGGAACCAATCATGGTTCATTAAGTGATCGCATCATGAGCAGATATGGTGATACTGCAAATGGAATGGTAGAAAGTGCAATGGAGTTTCTTCGTATTGCAAGAGCTGAAAGTTTTCACAACATTGTATTGAGCATGAAGAGCAGTAATCCGCAGGTGATGGTGCAGGCGTATCGTTTACTTATTAAACATATGATGGAAGAATTTGCTGAAGCCTATCCATTGCATTTAGGTGTAACAGAAGCAGGTGATGGTGAAGATGGCAGAGTAAAAAGTGCGGCAGGTATTGGTACGTTGCTTGAAGATGGAATAGGTGATACTATACGTGTAAGTTTAACTGAAGACCCCGAATTTGAAATTCCGGTTTGCAGAGATATAGTAAAAAGATACAGCCCCCCCACCCCCCAAAGGGGGGATTTGGCAATCGCACAACCCACACTTGGCAAAGTGCCGGAAATTAGTAGTGATAATTTGCAAAGTGAGCGTAGTGGGTTGATGGCTTCCCCCTTGGGGGGAAGTCGGAAGGGGGCCCTTCCTTATTCTCCCTTTGAATATAAACGCAGAGAAACATTTGCTGTACAGAATATTGGTGGCAAACAAGTACCCGTTGTTATCGCAGATTTAAGCAAATTGAAAACAATTTCTGTAAAAGATTTAGAAAGTATCGGATATAAATATGATGAAGTAACAGATAAATGGACCATAAGTGATTTAGCTGCTGATTATATTTTTATTGCTAATCAAAAATTAAAATTTGAATTACCAGGCACATTAAAAGTGATTGTATATCCTGAAACATGGAAGGAAACAGTTGCAACAGTTGCAGGAGAACAAAAGTATTTTCCAATTTATATGGATAGCGGATATGCAGAAGCAGAAACAAAAAGCGACCAACTGAATTTTGTAATGATAGATTGCTTTAGTGATGAAATTCATATCAACGACTTTACTTACCTGGAAGAGTTTTCAAACGATCCAACAGTTGTGCTTTGTTTTAGCAGCACCAATAAAAATGCAATGCAAAGTGTACGCAGAATGTTTATTGAGCTGATGAACCGCAACATTAAAAACCCGGTTGTTTTAATCACCGACAGTAACTGGCAAACGGCCGATGAACATCTTATCCATTACTCAACTGAATGTGGTGCCTTGTTTCTTGATGGGATGGGTGATGGTATTTGTTTAGGAATGAGTTCAAAAAGTTATGAGCTGCAATCAGCTGGTAATGCAAATGCAAGCGGAAGAAATTATTTAAGTAACCTAACAGCAGAACAGTTCATCAACAATACTGCATTTAATATTTTGCAGGCAACAAGAACAAGAATTTCAAAAACAGAATATATATCCTGCCCCAGTTGCGGAAGAACATTGTTTGATTTACAGGAAACAACTGCAAAAATCCGTTCTGTTACCAATCATCTCAAGGGAGTAAAGATTGCAATAATGGGATGCATAGTTAATGGTCCCGGAGAAATGGCCGATGCTGATTTTGGTTATGTAGGAAGTGGCCCCGGAAAAATTACATTATACAAAGGCAAAGAAATTGTAAAACGTAATGTTGAAAGTGAAGTAGCAGTTAACGAACTCATTAACTTATTAAAAGAAAGTGAAGCATGGGTTGAGCCTGCTTAAATAATTTTAATGAGCGAAAAGATAATTTCTCTTTTTTCATTTTCTAAATTAGTTTACTTTCTTCAGCAATGGTTCACCACGCATACCTGCAGCATCTTTGTAATCAATTAAAATCTGAAAGCCATTTCCTTTGAACTGATAGTGGACCCCAGTTACACTTCCTTTCACAACCAAAACACCTGATCCTGTATATTCAAAAACCACATCATTCCACATTTTAATTGGATGTTTAACTTCTTGCGAAAAACTCTGAGATGAAAAAGTTTGTTTTAAACTTTCTCTTTTGTTACCACAACAAGACATCTTTAACTGTTTTTTAAATGAATAAATATTTTATTTTTTTGAAGAGGCTTTATAAATAATACAGGCCCCTCCGCTAATTGCAAGCCAACTAACAATTCCATCTTTCCAATTATCTGACATCCAGATTGCAAATGGAATAGCAACCCAAATGCTAAGACAATAAAAACAATCAAGCAGGGACCCAAAGAATCCCTGCCCGAGTTGTTTGCGAATTTTAAAGATTACATCCCAAGGTCCATCTTCATCAGTTAGTAAATGACATATACGCCAGGTAGCTAATACAGCAAATAAAAATTTTATCAAAACTATTTGCATATTGATTACTTCCTTTGAATATAAAAGGTTGAACTCGCCTGGTATGTTCCTTCAATCCCAGTGTTATATCCATTTGTTCTGCGTAAACTTGCCGATAGGCTAAACGATACAACTGCAAATTCTTCTGCCGGTTTCAACCAGCCGCCTGCAGCTGCAGAAGGTTGCATTTGTATAGTAATAAAATCGGCACTTCCAAAATCAGTTAATGAGCCACTATAACCGGGACAACTATTAGGATCTGTATTTGAAATATTACTACCAGTAATTAACGAACCGGTTTTATTACCAGCAATACTAATTGGAGTGGTAACATTTACTTCAACATCAGAAGGGCATTTTGACATACTTAATGCATATTCATTCATAAAGCCCCAGGCATCATTTGCCTTAAATTTCAAACGAAGAGGAGTATTCATTTCAGCCAATGTCATTTTATATAAATTACATGGTAGTGTTTCCAAAGCTGTTATAAATTCAGCATTACCTAAACCAAATTCAATTGGCTTGTTGTTAATATAAAGTACAATTAAATCACGGGCATTTGAAATAGGATTGCCGGCACTGTCGTAACCATCAACTCGAAAATATACTCTTCCCGGGTTTCCAGCTTCATAAATGGCTGTATTGAGTCTCATATACCGATCAAGATTAGAGAATTCCCAATCAATTCCGTCTAAATAAGCTTCTGCCTGTATATTTTTATATGCAGGAACAACTTGAAGAGGTCCGCCATCTACTTTTAAAGCTGTATTAAATGGTCCTGTTACTTCACCATTATAAAATAATTGATTACGTTTTGAAAATAACGGATGCCTGTTTTGTTCATTTACAAATTGCCAACCAGCACCTGGTTTATGATAACGAATTGTATAACTTCTTATAACCGGGTCATCTTTTTTACGTTGTGTGTTAAACATACATCCTTTTACATCAATCACCCCTTTCCATGCCGCACAATCTACACTGAAGCCAGCTTGTGAGTTATGAACAGTAATCACCCCATTAGATCGAAGATGATTATTGTATCCATCTCTGTTTAAAGCAGCCGCTGATGTACTTGCTGAAGTATTTTGATTACCTCCAATAAAAACATTACCGAGGCTTCCAATTAAATTTCCATTGAAGCAGAAAGAAGATGGACGTACAATATCACCGGGAAAACAAAAGTCGAGACGTTGAAGCTGGTTTACATTAAATGTAGGTGCACTCTCAAATATGCTGATTGATGGATGGAAGCTATCGGTGATATTAACAATGATATCAGGTCTTGATTGTACCACACTGTTTTCACCACTTGGAACATCATTACTGATTTCATTTACCAATTGTTCAATACTTTGTGTAAAACGGAAAATGTAATTTCCATTCATATCTGTTATAGCATTACCTAAAGCAGATCTGTTGCCTGTGCCTGAATATGGTCCACCAGCTAACTCACTACTGCTCCTGTCGTATTCTGAAAAATTAAGTGTAAGATTTATACCGGCTTCTGTATTGCATATAAAACGAATGTTGTCTTTTAATCTTCCTAATTGAATTCTGTCATATATGAGGTTTTCTCTAGACAATGAATTTGTTAAAACATTTCTTGTTGTTGTTAATTGAAAATCACTTAGCAAATTAGCAGATGCTGCTGCTTTTGATTTTTTAACTTTTGCATCTGTTGTTGTGAAGTTTGTACGGGTATAAATGTTAACCAGTTTATCAGGTATTTGCACCTCGTCTGCAAGGTTAATCATAAGAGGTGTAAAAAAAGGAGGAGGGTCTGGTTGCGGACCAACAGGTATACGTTCAGGATATAATTTTTCAATTACATCTTTTAATTTGTCGTTATTTAATGCATTCAGGAATTGTTTATATGTATCAATTACAATCCATCTTTTAATACAGGGATTAAAAAAACAATTGCCACTGTAAATTGTAACGTTTCCATATAACAAGTAATCTGTAACTGATGCATAAGAGGAACATGTTAAAACAAGATCATTAAAATCTTTATCACTACCGGCATCATTACTTTCAATATCAAAAGAAAACATGCCACCTGATATTGTGGGAAATTTTAATCTTGTATCAGATTGCCTGAAACCGCTACCGGGGTTATTCTGAATGGCTAGCAACCATTGACTGCCCGTTACATTCACAGAAGGAACTCCAACATTCCCATTATAGGTTCCGTTGCCAGTTGTAGCTCCAATTACAATAAATCGCTGGGGAAAAGCAGCTTCTTTTGATTTGACATTAATTGTCCAGTTTCCCTGCATGGAAATAAACATGATGAAAAGGTTTAATGGTAAAAAAATAATTTTCTTTGATGTAACGGCTTAATCTTATTTCTTAGTAACAGATTAAAAAATTCTGCACCTTGCTTTCGTCATTGCATAATAGCTGACAAACTAAAGAAGGTGCAGAATTTATATCTTAAAAAGGGTTCAGGATAGTCAATAATTTAACCTTTAGAATTTCTTCTTAGTACAATAACAATACTGTTTGCAATTTCTTATTGCAATGAAAAGCATGTAGTTTCTTGTTAAACCAAAAAATTACTGTAAGAAATTCTTCTTAATTAATAGCCTTACTTAAGTGGGATGGGGTGTTTTTAAAAAGTAACGGATCTTATTATTTATAGGTTATCCGATCTATATGATCATATATGAAGTAAAGGTATAATATAAAAAAGCGAAATGCAATACCCTAAACCGGGATATTATAAAAAAAAGTTTACTACGAATAATTACTTAAGTAAACAGTAAAACCTACTTCATAACTCTTGTATATCTTTATGGCCTATTTATATATTATGCAAACAGATTTTCTCGTTATTGGTTCAGGCATTGCAGGTTTAACTTATGCAATAAAAGTTGCAGAAGCGTGCCCCGATAAAAAAGTATTAATTGTTACCAAGGCACAGGATAATGAAACAAATACAAAATATGCACAAGGTGGAATTGCAGTAGTGAATGATCTGGAAAACGACAGCTTTGATAAACATATTGAAGATACACTTATAGCAGGCGATGGTTTATGTAATGAAGAAATTGTAGATATTGTTGTAAAAGAAGGTGCTCTGCGGGTTAATGAAATTATAGAATGGGGTGCCCGATTTGATAAAGAAAAAGATGGTGAGTACTCATTGGGCAAAGAAGGCGGACATAGTGAAAACCGCATTCTTCATCATAAAGATGTTACAGGAGCAGAAATGGAAAGAGCTTTACTTGAAACAATTCAGCAAAGTAGAAACATTCAGTTAGTAAACCATTATTATGTGGTGGATATAATTACTCAACACCATCTTGGTTATTTAATTACCAAATCAACACCTGATGTACAATGTTATGGTGTGTATGCATTAAATCTGCAAACAAATCAAATTGAAATCCTTCAGGCAAAAATAACATTGCTTGCAACCGGAGGTAATGGTCAGGTTTATCGTACAACAACAAATCCATCCATCGCAACGGGTGATGGTGTTGCCATGGTTTACCGTGCAAAAGGCCGCATAGAAAATATGGAGTTTATTCAGTTTCATCCAACAGCATTATATCTTGCCGGGCAAAAAGGCCAGGCTTTTTTAATTACTGAAGCTGTAAGAGGAGATGGCGGTATCCTTCGTAATCATAAAAGCGAAGCGTTTATGGAGAGGTATGATGAACGCAAAGATCTGGCTCCCCGTGATATTGTTGCAAGAGCAATAGATAGTGAAATGAAAATTAATGGTACTGAGCATGTATGGCTCGATTGCAGGCAAATGGATTTGGAAAAATTCATTCATCACTTTCCCAACATTTATGAAAAATGCAAATCGCTGGGTATAGATATTGCACAACAAATGATTCCAGTTGCCCCTGCTGCTCATTACAGTTGTGGTGGAATTAAAACCGATGAGTGGGGCCGCTCTTCAATAAAAAATTTATATGCGGCAGGGGAGTGTGCCAGTACTGGTTTGCATGGTGCAAATCGGTTGGCAAGTAATTCATTGTTAGAAGCAATGGTTTTTGCTCACCGTAGTTTTATAGATGGAGTTGAAAAAATTAAAACAATCAATGATCAATTACCTCAGTTGCCAAAATGGAATGCTAAGGGCACAAGCAAACCCAAAGAGATGATTCTTATTACCCAAAGCTTTAAAGAATTACAAC
>DAIOWB010000023.1:0-7870 GCA_036758725.1 Lacibacter sp. | reverse complement strand
ACAAGCAAACCCAAAGAGATGATTCTTATTACCCAAAGCTTTAAAGAATTACAACAGGTTATGAGTGATTATGTGGGCATTGTTCGTAATGATATACGTTTGCAAAGAGCATCACGTCGCCTTGATTTATTATGGGAAGAAACGGAAGATCTATATAGAAGCACAAGTATATCGCCACAAATAATGGAGTTGAGGAACATGATTTCTGTGGGGTATTTAATTACCAAAGGCGCCAGCTTCCGTAAAGAAAGCAGAGGTTTGCATTTTAATACAGATTATCCTGAAAAAAGCGAACTGTTGCAGAACATTGTTTTGTAGTTAATAGCATTATCAGCTTATGTACTATTTGGTTTATGGATTTTTTTATCTCATTTCTTTATTGCCATTTTTTATTTTATATGGCATAGCCGATGTAGCTTTTATTATTTTTTATTTTATTCTGGGCTATAGAAAAAAAGTAGTTTTAGAAAATCTTCGTTATGCATTTCCTGAAAAAAATGAAAAAGAACTAAAAGTTATTGCCTTTAAATTCTACAGGAATTTTATGGACAATTGGATTGAAACACTCAAATTAATTTCCATCAGTAAACAATCTTTGAATAAAAGAATAAGCGGCAATTTTGATGTGTTTCATAAGTTGTACGAAACGGGTAAGCCTGTACAGGTTAATCTTGGTCATTTTTTTAACTGGGAAATGATGACACTGTATACGGGCATTAACCAACCTTATACTTTTTTAACTGTGTATTTACCTCAGAGTAATAAAATCATGAACCGGTTAATTCAAACTATCCGTAGCCGCTGGGGTAATCCGCAATTGCCATCTTCTGAAATGGCAAGAGCAATTATTCCATGGCGAAAAAAACAATATCTGATTGCTCTTGGTGCAGATCAAAGTCCGGCAGGTGCAGAAAACGGATACTGGCTTTATTTTCTTAACCGGCCTGCTGTATTTGCCAAGGGCCCTGAAAAATATGCACGTTCACAAAACATTCCTGTAGTAATGATGAATACTACACGCCAAAAAAGAGGTAGGTATCATTTTGAATATTTTTTATTGGCCGATGATGTTAAAACATTGCCTGATGGAGAATTAATGCGCCGCTATGTACAACACCTCGAAGAAAACATACGATTGCAACCAGAATTGTATTTATGGAGTCATCGCAGATGGAAACATAAATGGAAAGATGAATATCAGAATTTATGGGTTGATAATAAACCAATGCCTTCGTCTGAATGAAATACGAGTTGTTCTGATAACAATTTTATATTCGTTCATTTAATAAATATTACAAACTAAAAAATTTTACATCTTTATCTTGTTTTATCATGTATTATATTATATATCCCATTCTGAAATTACTCTCCTTAATTCCGCTGCCCATTTTATATTTATTAAGTGACTTTGTTTATTTTCTGATATATCATGTATTTGGTTACCGGAAAAAAGTTGTACTTAATAACCTGCAAACTGCATTCCCCGAAAAATCTGACATTGAAAGGGAAAAAATAATGAAAGACTTTTATCATAACCTCTGTGATACATTTATTGAGATTATAAAACTGATATCATGGAATAAAAATGAAATTGTAAAACGAATGCATGGAAATGCTGAAATGTTTAATCAGTTATATGGGAAAGATCAAAACATACAATTAATAACGGGTCATTTTTTTAATTGGGAACTAGCTAATGTAGGTATGGCTGCCGTTTGTAAACTTCCTTTCCTTGGAGTATATATGCCGCTTAGCAATAAAGTAATGAACAGGATCTTTTATAATTTTCGCAAAAAAACAGGAACCATTTTAATTGCTGCAACTGATTTTAAAAATGATGTAAGTGATTATTTGAATGAACAATATGCTCTCATTCTTATTGGTGATCAAAACCCCGGGAATCCGGAAAAAGCATACTGGTTAAATTTTTTTAACAAGCCGGCGCCATTTGTAATTGGACCAGAGAGAGGTGCAAAACAAAAAAACACGGTAGTGCTATATGCAGATTTTTACAAAGTGAAACGTGGATATTATGAATTTAATATTGAACTTATTACAACTAACCCTGCAGAATTTAAAGAAGGTGAACTAACCCAATTGATTGTAAAGAAAATTGAGCACTCAATCAGGCAAAGACCAGCTAATTATTTATGGAGCCACAGAAGATGGAAATATGAGTGGAATGAAAGTTATCGAAAATTACGGATCGACTAATAAACCTCAAAGCTATTAATTCAAAACACTTGTTTCTTTAATGATTTTAATTTTTTGTTCTTTAATTTTCTCAAATCCGCCAACTACGTTTCTGAGGTTATGAAAGCCTTGTCGTTTAATTAATGAACTGGCAATAACACTCCGGTAACCGCCGGCACAATGAACATAAAGATTATCACTTTCTTCAAGGTTTGATAATACAAACGGGTCATTCATTTCTGCTAAAGGAAGGTTTAGTGCATCTTTCACATGGCCATCAGCAAATTCAGTTTCTTTTCTAACATCAATTACAACTAGATTTTCATCATGCGGAATATCCATTGCCAATTCATCGGCTTCCACATCAATAATTAAATCTATAGGTTCACCTGCATTTTTCCAGGCTTCAAAACCTCCTTTGAGATATCCTTTTACCTTATCAAATCCAACACGAGCTAAACGGATAATGGTTTCTTCTTCTTTCCCTTCTTCACATACCAGTAAAATTGATTCATCAAATGGAATGAGTGCTCCTGCCCATTCAGCAAAACGCCCTTCTAAACCAATACTGATTGAACCGGGAATAAAACCAAGTGTAAACAAAGAAGAATTCCTGCTGTCAAGAATGATTGTTTTATCTTCTTTTGATAATAATTTAAACTCATCAACAGTTAAAGCAATATTTGATTTGTTTAATAATAATTCCAGTGTTGAGTAACCTTCTTTGTTCAATTTTACATTCATCGGAAAATATTTTGGAGTAGCTTCCAGTCCTTCAGTTACAATTTTTACAAATTGTTCTTTTGAAGTAGCCTGTAAAGCATAATTTGTTTTTTTCTGTTCAGCCATTGTACTAAATGTTTCTGCACCTAAATTTTTACCACAGGCACTTCCCGGTCCATGAGCAGGGTAAATTATTACATTGTCTGCAAGCGGCATCAGTTTAGATTGAATTGAATCATACATCATACCCGCAAGATCATTGATGGAAAGTTCTGCATCCTGGGCAAGATCAGGGCGACCAACATCACCAACAAATAAGGTGTCGCCTGTAAAAACACAATAATCTTTATTGGTTTCATCTTTCAACAAATAGCAACAGCTTTCAAGCGTATGACCTGGTGTATGCAATACTTTAATTGTAACATTACCTATGTTAAATTGTTCTCCATCTTTAGCAACATAAACCGGAAACAATGTTTTCGTATTTGGCCCAAAAACAATCGGAGCATTTGAATGTTTTGCCAAATCAAGATGGCCACTTACAAAATCGGCATGAAAATGTGTTTCAAAAATGTACTTAATAGTAGCGTTTCTTTCTTTGGCCAGGTTCAGGTATACTTCCACATCACGAAGCGGATCTATAATTGCACATTCGCCGTTACTTTCAATGTAATAGGCAGCCTCACTAATGCAATTGGTATACAACTGTTGTACAAACATGCTTTTTTTGCAAAAATACAATTCTGTTACCAATGTGATTTAGTAATGGAAAAAACCAGTAAAAATTGATTGATTATTTGAGAAGATCTTTTACAAATTTTTCAACATCAATTAATCGGTCGTGATTAACTGAGTACCAGATAAATTTCCCTTCTCTTGTTGTTTTTACAATATTACTTTTCCTTAATATAGCCAGGTGTTGCGATGCAACAGATTGTTCAAGCCTTAATTTGATATAAATTTCTGTTACTGTCATCCTGCCGTTTTCATTGATCAGTTCAAGGATTTGCTGACGGAGTTTATGATTAACTGATCTTAAAATGAGGGCTGCTTTTTTTACAGCATGATAGTCAACGGATAGAGAATTGGAAATAGATTCCTTTTTCTTTGTGGATGTTGCCATAAAGATGGAAGTTTTGAATGGGTTAAAATACTGTTACAACATTAATTAAAAAATAAAATTATATTAAATACAAACCATTAGATAGTTGTAAAGGACATTCTTTAGTTTTGAGGAAAATAAAATGCTTTTACGTACTCTGGTTCTGATAAGGCAAGTGAGGTAAATAATTTTTTCTGTAACTGTTTGAATGAATCCTGCAACATATCTTTTGCTGTCCAGTTTACAGGTATAAAATGAGCATTTTGGTTTTGACTTATTGTTTGCCATTTTTCAATACCTGTACCAAAGAAAAACACCGGCCCTTTTTCTAAAAATTCAGCAAATGAATCTTTGTGTAAAGTAATTGCACATGGTTTTAAAACTTCCTTTAAATCATGATCATAAATAGCAGTAAATACATCCATTCTTCTTGCATCAATCAGCGGACAAATAAAAAAAGCTTCATTTAGTTTACCTGCATCTTTTAAATAATTAAATGCCGCTCTGCTCATTACACTTGTAGTTGAAAGTGTAATAAGCGGAATTTGTAATGCATAACAAAGCCCTTTTGCCGAAGCAAATCCAACCCGTAAACCGGTATAAGAACCAGGACCAGATGTAACAGAAATTGCATCCACATCAGACAGTTTATAATTTGTTTCATGCATTAACTCAGCAATAGCTGGTTGTATAAATGCAGCATGATCTTTTTGAGTAAAATTTGTTTTCAGTAATAGTAGCTCTTCATCTTTTGCTAAAGCAACAGATGCATGTGTGGTAGAACAATCAATACAGAGCAGAATAGCCATTTAAATTATTTCGCTTTTCTTAATTAATAGTTGAGCAGGTTGATAACAAGGATCTGATTCTGCCAGTTTCAACAGCAATTGAACAATTTTATTTTCACCAATTTTTGCAGCCCATTCAAAAGGTCCATAAGGATAATTTGTACCCAATTTCATGGCCGTATCAATTTCTTCCTTTGAAGATACTTCATCCTGCAGGGCAATATAAGCTTCATTAATAATCATGCTTACTGTTTTTGCCGCAACAAAACCAGGGACATCGTTTGTTTGAAAGCCTGGAATATTGAATTGGCTGAATAGTTTTTCAAAGTGTTGAGTTTGATTGATTGTTGCATATTCTATACAATTTCTGTTTATAAAAGTGGGCCAGTGATTAAACCTGGCAATAGGAACTTGTATATCCTGAAATTCTTTCAACGTTTGTATAACTGAACCAATTAATACCGGTGTTCTTGATGATTTTAAATAGCCGGGTATATCATTATTTTCTTCAAAAGTCAAATCAATCAGCAAATCAAATTCATCCAGCCCATTAACATGCACTTCACTTTTAACCAAACATTCAATTCCATCAAATGGAAGTTCTTTTCCAAATAACGAAGTAACAGGGCTTTTACTAAGAATGAGAATTTTCATTTGCTATTCACAAAAAAATCTTTACAAATTAAATGGCAGATATGTTAAACTGTATGATGCCAACTACCACAAATTTAACGGGAAGAAATTCCTTTCAATCTTTTTTTCTTAACTGTAAAAAACTAAGTTTGTAATACCATGGAAAAGAAAATCATTCAAACCGATCAGGCACCGGCACCCATAGGACCTTATAACCAGGCTGTGGCAGCTGGTAATATGTTATTTATTTCCGGACAAATTTGTATTAAACCGGGAACCAGTGATTTAAATAATCCTGATATTCAAACCGAAACTCACCAGGTGATGAATAACTTAAAGGCAATTTTACTGGAAGCGGGGTTAGATTTTTCTAATGTTATAAAAACAACCATTTTTCTCAGTGATATGAATCTTTCAGTGATGTGAATGAGATATACGGTAAATATTTTAGCGGAGCATTTCCTGCCAGAGAAACAGTTGCCGTAAAAGGGTTGCCTAAAAATGTAAATGTTGAAATTAGTATGATTGCAATGCAATAACAGCAACTGACTATTTTATTGTTACTCTTTACTTAAACGGGCTGAGCCAGTTTCATTTCCATTCATCCATGTAACTAAATATACACCTGTGGGTAAGTGACTGATATTAATAATTGTTTCCTGTGATTGAATTTTAGTAACAATTTTTTGTAAAACATTACCTGCTATATCAGTAATTAAAATCTGTGCATCTTTTTTAGTAACCAAAGGATGTTTAATAAATACCCAACTGCTAGATGGGTTGGGATATAATTGAATAAACTTAGAAACTCTAACAATATTGTTTACAGCCGTAGTGGTATTAATACTGAGTTGATTTTTAAAATAACTCATAGCACCGGTAGCACTATTAGTAGAAGTGCCTGCCATAATATCCATTAATCCGTCATTATTCATATCTGCAAGAGCCACTGTGGTGGGAGCGCCAGCAGTTGGATAATTAACTGTAGCATTAAATGAAATATTTCCTGTTGTGCTGGTATTTTTTAAAACCGATACCAATGAACTGGAGAAATAACAGGCAACTGCCACATCGGGTTTTCCATCAGCATTTAAATCGCCCAGTTTCATACTACGTGGTGAACTGGCTACTATAAAATTTGCTGCTGTACTAAATGACAAAGCACCAACGGTTGAATTGTTTTTAAATACTGAAATTGTATTGGGCCCAAGATTTGAAGCAAGTACTTCTTGTTTTCCATCGCCATCCATATCACCAATAGCAACTCCCCAAGTACCAGCTCCGGCAGTAAGATCAACCTTTGCAGCAAATGATACACTACCCGAAGTTGATGTGTTACGTAAAACAGAAACTACATTTGAACCTTGACAGGAAACTGCAATTTCAGGTTTGCCATCACCATCTAAATCACCCGTAGTAATATCTTCAGGTGTAGTGGCAACTGTAAAATCTAATTTTGCTTCAAAAGAAATAGTGGTAGCTGTACTTGTATTTCTTAAAACCGAAACGGTATTTGAAGATTGATTGCTCGATATAATATCTGTCTTACCATCTCCATCTAAATCAGCAACAGTTACTTTGCGTGGTTCGCTACCAGTTGTGTATGCAGTGGGTCCAAAAAAGAAAATAGAACCAACAGCACTGCTGCCGTTTCTAAAAATATATACTGCGTTTGAAAACGGAGCAGCTGCCACAATATCTAATTTTCCATCACAATTAAAATCAGCTTTGGCCAATCCAATAATATTTACAAGTCCTCCAAAAAAATCAGGAAAATTAGTAAAGGTGAGGTTATAGCCTGAAGTTGTATTTCGGGAAAAGAAAATTCTGTTTTCAGAAAATATAGTGTACGCAATATCAATGTTGCCATCATTGTCCCAGTCTGCATCTATCACAGTTGCACCGCCGTTATAATCAACCTTGGCTGCAAAGGAAGATGCAATAAAATCCATTCCACCATCGAGGTAAGTAACCGTGAATGGTTTGGAAGTGTATGTGATAAAATTATTTACTGCTACAGAAACTGGTTCATAGCCTGCACCAAAAGGTACAACTACAGTAAGAGAAGTTGTACTGGCAGATATAATAGTTGCTTTTATTGAACCAAAAAAAACTGAATTATCTGCTGCGGTTGCACTAAAGTTGGTGCCATTAATTGTTACTGAAGTTCCAATTGCTCCGTTAAGTGGTGAAAAAGAAGTAATTGTAGGAATTTGAGCATTTATAGTTATAGTAGTAATGAGATATAAAATAGCCAGGCATAGTAGTTTCATTGAATTTGCAGTTGTACTATTTGAGGTAAACGAAAGAGGTTACAATTTTATCTCTTCATCATGGCCATCAAAAAAATGATACTCTGTAAGATGATAATTTGTGTTTGATTTTATTTTGATAGTTTGTTTGTACTTCCAGCTCCACTTCATTCGTTTAG
>DAIOWB010000022.1:0-20061 GCA_036758725.1 Lacibacter sp. | reverse complement strand
AATATCCTGCCAGGCTGTAACGATTTGATGTAATTACTCTATTAGCAGCATCTCTTGCATTTGGATAATCTCTTTTCTGCAAATAAACTCTTGCAAGTAAAGCTGCTGCTGCATTTTTTGTAGCAAAGAATCCATTGCTTGTTGGCAGTTTTGCTTCTGCATCTACCAAATCTGTTATTATTTGATTGTAAACTGCTGCAACTTTTGCTCTTGCCACTTTATTTGCTTCAGTAATTTCTCTTGTTGGAGTTAAAACTAAAGGAACACCATCATTTGTATTAGGATCGCCATTGCTCCAGTCTTTTGCATATAATTTTACAAGTTCAAAATATGCTGCGGAACGCAGAAATTTAGCCTCGCCTTCAAACTTGTTTTTATTTGCAGCATCAACAACACCTATAGCACTTAATACATTGTTTGCCGAATTAATTGCCGTATACCCCGCCAACCATGTACTTAAAGCAAATCCATTATTAACAGGAATGGTTTTATTATATATCTGTGTTAACCCCTGGAATGTACCGGACCAGATCAGTTCATTATTATCAGCTAACAATTCAGACATAACAAACATACGTCCGCCATAGAAATTGATATTGCCAAGTTGTGTATATGTTCCCACCAAGGCAACCTGTACATCAGAACTAGTCTTTAGTGCTACAGATTGGTCGATACTTTGTGCAGGTTCTACATCTAAACGCTTGCTACAACTAACAGTTGAAACAAGGGCGGTAAAAAACAGTATTTTAAATATATTCTTCTTCATATAATAAGATTGTAAGATTAATGATTATAAGCCTATGTTGATTCCAAATACAATAGCCCTGATTTGCGGTGCTGAATAAAAATCAACACCCTGGTTAATATTGCTTGCCTGGTAATCAGCATTCACTTCAGGATCCCATCCTTTGTATTTTGTTGATGTAAAAAGGTTTTGACCTCTTACATATATTCTTGCTCTTTCAATCTTTATTTTTTGAGAAATTGATTGTGGCAGGTTATAACCCAACGTTACAGATTTAATTCTCATGAATGAACCATCAGCAATATATCTGCTTGAAGGATCAACGCCGTTTGCAAAAAACAATCTTGCCTCAGGTACCATTGTAATATCACCAGGTTTTTTCCATGAATTTAACTGATCACGGGTTTGGTTATCGTAACCATTGCTTCCACTGGCTGACATATACTGTCCTCCACCATAATACAAGTTATTACCCTGTACACCTTGTAGCAATACTTCCAAGTCGATTCCTTTGAAAGAGAATGTGTTTCTCACTCCATAAATAAACTTCGGATTCGGATTTCCAATAACAACTTCTTCTGCTGCATTATAATCATTGGTAGTTGTACGGTCTCTGGTGCCATCAGTTTTTAATGTATTTACATAATATAATGCATCTCCATTTGCTGGGTCGGCACCTGCAAATTCACGTGCAACAAATACACCTAAAGGTTGGCCTTCTCTGGCTCTGTTTTGACCTGTTCCTAATTCCTGGCCAGCCAAATCAGTAATCTTATTTCTGTTCAATCCAAAATTGATACTGGTAGTCCATCTGAAATTCTTTGTTGCAAAATTTTCAGAAGTAAATGTAAACTCTACCCCCTTGTTTTCGAGCTTACCTTTATTTTGAATTTGAGAAGCAAAACCAGAAGTTCCCGGTACTTCAACACTTAATAATAAATCACTTGTATTACGCTGATAATAATCTGCTTCAATCACTAAACGATTGTTAAAGAGACCTGTTTCAAAACCAACATCAAAACTGGCTGTTGTTTCCCATTTAAGATTAGGATTTGCAAGTTGCGTTGGTCTTGTGCCTGGTATTGCACCATAGCCAGCATCTCCGGAAAATAATCCTCTTGAGGCAAAGTTTCCAATTTCAGCATTTCCGGTTAAACCATAACTGGCTTTTAATTTCAGGAAGTTCATCCATTTAATTCTCTGCATAAATTTTTCTTCAGTAATAATCCAACCAACTGAAGCAGCCGGGAAAAAACCATACTTATTGTTTGCACCAAACCTTGAAGAACCATCATACCTGCCACTTAAAGCAAGTAAATATCTGTTGTTGAATTTATAGTTGGCTCTTACAAAATAGGATAAGAATGCAAACTGTGTTTCTGATGACTGTGCATCAGTTTTTGATGCAGCGCTTGCTATTTTCTTAAAAGCATCACTGGGAAACTGCTCACCACTTGCACTATTGCTCATGAGTTTATATTCCTGAAAACTCATTCCTCCTACCACATCAATATCATGTTTATCATTGATATTGGTAAAATATCTTAAAAAGTTGTTGGTATTAATATTCAGGATCTGATCTGAAGAATTAAAACCGGCGCCACTTGGCACACCCAGATTACGTGCAGTTAACTTACCATTATAACTTTCTTCAGTTTGGTTTAGTTGATCAATACCAAATTCACTTCTGAATACCAGCCCTTTTAAAATATTTACGTTTGCATATAAATTACCAAGTGTTCTGTTTGTAAGTGTATTGTAAAATGCATTTTCTACACTAAGGATTGGATTGTAATAAACAGGAAAGTTGGTATTAGGGCGTCCTGTATTTAAATCCAGTGCTCCGCTGGTTAATCCGGTTCTGGGATCAATTAAAGGAGTTGTTGGTGATAATGCAACAATTTGTAATGGTGTAGAAAAAGCATTATCATTTGAAACCCGCTTATTAAGAGAACGTGCAAAACTCATATTCATGCCTACTGTAAGCCAGTTGTTAAGTTTTTGATCAACATTTAATCTTCCGTTATAACGTTTAAATGAATTTCTTACAATAATTCCTGTTTGATCTAAATATTGGCCACCCATGTAGAAAGTGGTTTTATCATTACCACCAGAAAAATTCAAGTCGTATTGAGATAAGGGTGCACGTTGAAATGCCTGTTCCTGCCAGTCTGTATTTATTTTATAAGTTTGATAATCTGTATTTCCTGCAGAATATCTTGTCATTCTGCTTTCATTAAATGCTACATAATCAAAACTTGGATCAAGTCTTTTTGCTGCTGCTGCTGCTAACCTGAAATAATCAACATATTCCTGCGCATTCATGAATTCCATTTTACGTGTTGGATTTTGTAAACCAGTCATAAAACCGAATTCAATCTTTGACTTTCCTGATTTACCTCTCTTTGTTGTAATTAAAACAACTCCGTTTGAAGCTCGTGAACCATAAATTGCAGCAGCGGATGCATCCTTTAATATTTCAATAGATTCAATATCATTGATATTAAGATCTGTTAATGGGTTTGTTTGTGCACCATTGCTTGAAAGATTTGTTGTAATTAGCGGTATGCCATCAACAACGTATAATGGTTCATTGCCTGCAGAAACAGATGCGGAACCACGAATACGAATATTGATCCCCTGACCCAACTTTCCATTTTGCTGAGTAATTTGAACACCGGCAGCACGACCTTGTAAAGCACTTTCAAAACTGGTAACCGGAGTGTTATTCAATTCTTTTGCTCCCACTTTTGATACTGATCCTGTAAGGTCCCTTTTAATTTTTGTTCCATATCCTACCACTACAACTTCATTCAAATTTGTAGTGCTAACATTTAATGAAATGGATACTTCGCCACCTGATACAGAAATTTCCTGATTGTCGTATCCTACATAAGATAGTTGAAGAACTGCCTGATTTCCTGAAAAAGAAATTGTGAATGAACCACTAGGATCTGTTACTGTAATTTTAGAAGTGCCTTTCACTTTTACAGTAACACCACTCAAAGGTGTTCCATCTTTAGCATCAGTAACTTTTCCTGTAACTTCTTTTGTTTGAGCTATTAGTTGCCCAAACATGAATAAAAAGCCCATAAGGGCTGTTAGTTTTTTTCTCATAAAAAAGCGTAGTTTAATGGTGAATACTTTTAAAATTAACCTTTTGCCTCATCTTAAAAGCAGGACATAAAAAAAGAACACATTGCTGCGCAATATAAATTAATATATACTTTTTTAAAATTATTGATTGCATTAAAAATACAAAAAGCCAGATTGTTGATTTAAAAAGTTATTAACTCCTAATCTCTCCTCCCTAAATAAATCAATATATACTGAACCAGCGTTGCAATGGAAGCCAATGCTGCAACAACATAAGTAGCTGCCGCCCATTTCAGTGCATCCTTAGCTCCTTCATGTTCTTCTGTTGTAATTACATTGGTTCCCTGATTTAACCAGGCAAGGGCCCGGTTGCTTGCATCAAATTCTATGGGTAAGGTAACCAGGGTAAATAAGGTGGTTGCTGCAAACAGGATAATACCTACCAGCAAAACGGTTGGATTTCCTCCGCCCAGCCCCATAATTCCGATGCCTATAGCCAAAATCCACTGGGAAAGTGTGGTACTAACTTTCACTACCGGGACCAACCTTGAACGCATCATTAACCACTGGTAAGAAGTGGCATGTTGAACCGCATGGCCGCATTCATGGGAGGCCACAGCTGCAGAAGCAATGGACCTTCCACTATACACATCGGGGCTCAGGTTTACGGTTTTGTCTAAAGGGTTGTAATGATCGCTCAGAAAACCCTCTACAGATTGAACTTTTACATCATATATTCCGTTTTCCTTGAGCATTTTAACAGCCACTTCAGCCCCGCTAAGCCCGTTTTGAAGCGGCTGCTGGCTGTACTGTTTAAACTTGCTTTTCAACCTCATTTGAACCAAAAAACCTACCCCCATAAAAAGAAGGGAAATAATTAAAATTCCTGGAGTCATATCTTATTTTTTATGTGAAAGGTAAGATCAAATTAAAATCCAAACTCAAATAAATGACAAAAATATTAAGGGGTTCTTTAAAGCTAAGTCGTTTTGGCAGAACCACTTACGTTTGTAGATAGCCGTAAGCAAAAGCTTCCCATAAAATTGATCAGGAATAAATTTATAATTAACTGAATGTCAATGCATATGAGTGTGTTTTACCCTGTACTTTCAAAGCTGGCATTTGATTGGAAATAAGAAGAAACTTATTCACATCGGCCAAAATTAATTTTGTAATGTGCCGGCAATTTGTAATTTAGCAATAGAATTTAATGGGTTAGTAAGTACAAAGGGTTGGAAGTAATTCCAGCCCTTTTACTTTTATAAACTTTCTGCAATATTTTTTTTCATCCAGCATTATTTCTGCTTTCTTTTATTTTTTGCAGCAAAATATTACAACACAAATATTTTTTGATGAATTCAATTTTTTTTGATGGACTTTTATAAAGTTGTGAAGAATAAATTATGAGTAAAATAAAAACATCTTTTTTTTGTCAGAATTGCGGTTATGAATCTGCAAAATGGATTGGTAAATGCCCGTCGTGTAATGAATGGAATACGTTTGCTGAAGAACTTACAACCAAAGAAAAAAATAATCCTCAAAAACAAATCTGGAAAGAAAGTACATCAAATGGTGAAATGAAAACCATTTCAATCAATGAAGTAAAAAGTAACGAGGAAGAAAGATTACTTACACCCGATGCAGAATTAAATCGTGTTCTTGGTGGTGGTATTGTTGCAGGCAGCATTGTTTTAATTGCCGGCGAACCTGGAATTGGCAAATCAACTTTGTTTTTACAAATCGGATTGCAGTTAAAAGGAATTACAACATTATATGTAAGCGGTGAAGAAAGCGAGCAACAAATTAAAATGCGTGCCGATCGTTTGAAATTAAGTAACGAGGATTTTTATCTGTTAACAGAAACATCAACGCACACTATTTTTCAGGAAATAAAAAAACTAAAACCTCAGCTTGTAATTATTGATTCTATTCAAACATTACAAACACCTTATATAGAAAGCGGGCCCGGAAGTATTTCACAAATAAGAGAAACTGCTGCCGAGTTACAACGCTTTGCAAAGGAAACGCATACACCTGTTTTTTTAATCGGGCATATTACAAAAGACGGAAGTATAGCTGGGCCAAAAATCCTGGAACACATGGTGGACACGGTTTTGCAGTTTGAAGGCGACAGGCATTATGCCTACAGAATTTTACGAACTATGAAGAATCGTTTTGGTTCAACTTCTGAATTAGGCATCTATGAAATGAGCGAAACAGGTATGCGTCCGGTTAATAATCCAAGTGAAATTTTAATTACACAAAAAGAAGATCAGTTAAGTGGAATTGCAATTGCCGCAACTATGGAAGGCATGCGCCCGTTATTAATTGAAGTGCAGGCATTGGTTACGCAAAGTGTTTATGGTACACCACAAAGAACAGTGAGTGGTTTTGATTTACGTCGTTTACAATTACTATTAGCTGTGTTGGAAAAACGTGGCGGCTTTCATTTTGGAATGAAAGATGTGTTCTTAAATATTGCCGGCGGATTAAAAGTGGAAGATCCTTCCATTGATCTTTCTGTGATATGTGCGTTGTTATCAAGTTATGAAGATGTGCCATTGAATCCGCATATTTGTTTTGCCGGCGAAGTTGGCTTAAGCGGTGAAATAAGAGCAGTAAACAGAATTGAACAACGCATTGCAGAAGCAGAAAAACTGGGCTTTGAAAAAATCATCATCAGTAAATACAACTTTGGCCATCGAAAAGAAAGTGATAAAAAAATGTTGCAGAAGTATAATATTGAAATTAAAACAATGGGCAAAGTGGAAGAGTTGTATCAATATTTATTTCAATAGTTTTTCAAACAAAGAATTTCATCTTATAGAAAAAAATAAAAAACATTTTATTAATTACCATTTTTAGTTTTTGTTTTTATCTTTCTTTAATGATTAGTACCAACAAATTGCTGCAGGATTTTTCTCATCTTTTTTATCCGCATACATGTGCAGGATGTGGCAGCGATCTGTTGGAAGAAACACAAACTATCTGTTTGCATTGTTACAGCCATTTGCCCGAAACCGGCTTTTTTGCCCATCCCGGCAACCCGATCGAAAAAATCTTTTATGGTCGTTTGCATGTTGCTGAGGCAGCTGCGGGTTACTATTTTACTAAAAATTCGGTCTTACAAAGGCTCATTCATCAGCTCAAATACAATGGAAACCAGGAAGTTGGCCGACAATTAGGCAGATGGCTGGGAACTCAAATATTAAAAAGTAGTCGTTTTACTCAAATTCACGGTCTTATTCCATTGCCTCTTTTCCCGGAAAAGGAGAAGAAAAGAGGCTACAACCAGGCAACTGTTTTGTGTGAAGGAGTTTCTGAAATAATAAATGTGCCGGTTTTGAAAGATTTGGTAATTCGGAAACGTTATACAGATACTCAAACCAAGAAAGGTCGCAATGACAGATGGAAAAATGTAGATGGAAGTTTTGAAATAAGTGATCATGCACAACTACAACATAAACATTTGATGTTGGTTGATGATGTGATAACAACCGGTGCAACTTTAGAAGCCTGTGGTTATGCAATAACAGAAATAGAAAATACAAAGCTGAGTATAGCTACATTGGCCTGGGCAAGTGATGATTAAAAATAAACATGCAAACAAAACAGATTTACAACAACTTTCCATTCATTCAAACCACATCCTTATTTTTACATCCTGTGAAGACATACATTGTTATACTACTTTTTTTCTTTGTTGCCTTTGCCGGTTCATGCCGCAAAGATTCATTCAATACAAATGCTGAGGCTAAACTTTTGATAGGTAATGATAGTTTGCATTTTGACACCGTTTTTACAAGTGCCGGTTCTGTTACTCAATATTTTTTAATTAAGAATGAAAACAAGCAAAAGATCCGTATCAGTAATTTACAACTCATGGGGGGCACAGCATCCAATTTTAAAATGAATGCTGATGGTAACGCCGGTGCACAATTCAGTAATCTTGAAATTGAAGGCAACGACAGTATTTATGTGTTTGTAACAGTGAATGTAAATCCTAACGCCCTTAACCAGCCTTTTGTAATTAAAGACAGTATTAAAGTTGAGTGGAACGGTAACAAGCTTTTTAAACAACTGGAAGCATGGGGGCAGAATGCACATTATATCCGCAGCACATTGTTTAGAGGAAATATTACATGGACCAATGATTTGCCTTATGTAATTATTGGAGGAATAATTATCGACACCAACTCTGTACTTACTATACAACCCGGAGTACGGGTTTATTTAAATGCTGATGCTCCATTTATTATCGACGGCACCTTAATAACAAATGGCACAAAAAACGACAGCATTGTTTTTAAAGGCAACCGGTTAGATGAACCATATAAAGATTATCCAGGTGCGTGGCCCGGCATTTTTTTACGTGGAAGCAGTAAAGACAACAATCTTGCATACACATATATAAAAAACGCATACCAGGGTTTGGTTGTAGAAAAACCATCATCTACTGCTAATCCAAAACTCACGCTCAATAATTGTGTGCTGGATAATATTTTTGACATTGGCTTATTGGCTGCAAACAGTTCTGTTGTTGCTAATAATTGTTTAATTTCTAATTGTGGTAATAATATTGTTTTAGTACAGGGTGGAACCTATCAATTTACTCATTGTACAGTTGTATCAATCTCTAACAGTTTTATACAACATAAAAACCCGGTTTTAACAGCTACTAATTTTATAAAATCAAATAACCAGGTAGTTTCTTCACCATTAAATACAACGTTTACCAATAGTATTATATGGAGCGATGGCGGATTGGTTGATAATGAAATTGTTGTTCAGAAAGAAGGAACCGATGCAACTACACTTACATTAAATTCGGTTTTGTTTCGTTCTAAAACCGATCCGGCTTTTACAACCTTTACTAATGTAATTCGAAATACAGATCCCTTGTTTGATAGTTTGAATGTATCGAGGCGTTATTACAATTTTCAACTTAAAACCGGTTCTCCTGTTATTAACAAAGGAGTGGTTACAAGCTTATTAACTGATTTCAACGGGATGCCCAGAGTTGGCTTACCCGATTTGGGCTGTTATGAAAAACAATAAAGTTTTCTTATAATTTGATGACTGGTTACTTTCAATCCACTCTTTTGCAGCATCTTTGAACATTCTGGTTTATTCCTTGTTATTTCAATTACTAAATACATAATTATATGATACGTGTTATTCTTGCTTTAGTTATTCTTTCCTCGTTTGCTTTTACTTCGGTAAACAGTAAAAAACAAACAGCACAGCCAAGCATTTATGGATTTAAAGTAGAAGCATTAGATGGAGGCACCATTGATTTTTCCAGTTATAAAGGAAAAAAAATCCTGATTGTAAATACCGCTTCAAAATGTGGTTATACACCTCAGTATACAGAATTACAGGAGCTTTATGAGAAATACAAAGACAAGTTGGTGGTGATTGGTTTCCCTGCCAACAATTTTGGTGGACAGGAACCCGGTACCAATGCAGAGATTAAAGAATTTTGTACAGGTAAATTCAATGTTACTTTTCCTATGGCTGCTAAAATAAGTGTGAAGGGAGATGACATCCATCCTCTCTACCAATGGCTCACCAGCAAAGAAAAAAATGGCGTTCTGGATGCAGAAATTAAATGGAACTTCAACAAATTCCTGGTTAATGAGAAAGGTGAACTGGTTGCTTATTTCCCAAGTAAGGTAAAACCCATGAGTGAAGAAATTGTTTCGAAGTTGTAAATAATCAGATTTACATTTGATAGATACAGCACTTACATGTTGCTGTATCTATTTTTTTTATACCTACTATATGCAGCAAGAAACTATTGAGCATACTCATTCCTTGCAAACCGGATTTTATTTCCCAACAATTGACAGTTTAAGATTTTTTGCTTTTTTATTTGTTTTTCTCGGTCATATTAGCTTTCCTGTAATGCCAGGCTTTTTTGCAAATATTTCATGGTATGGTGTAGAACTGTTTTTCCTCATCAGTGGATTTTTATTAACAATAATTCTTACTACAGAATATAATTTAACATCAGAAATAAAAATCAGAAACTATTTTATCAGACGAATCTTACGCATCTGGCCATTATATTTTACTTACCTGGCTATGGTAATTCTTTATTTCTGGATTAATATTCATTCATTACCGGATGGGCGCAGGCTTCTTGGGAACCTCTTTTTTATAGATAATATATTTTCTGCTTTTTATGGCTATAATCATAATAAAGGAACACCACACCTGTGGAGTATTTCATTAGAAGAGCAGTATTATGTTATTCTCCCTTTTTTTACTTTATGGTTATTAAAGCAAAAGAAACAAATGATACATGTTTCAATAATTGTCATATTCACACTGCTGGTATTAAGCAAACTCATTGTCATCTATTTCCAATTTAAACATCCTTTTATTTATGTTCTTCCCATTTCCGGAGAATGTTTCTTTTTTGGTTTCATACTGGGCTTGGGTACTTATAATTCTTATTTAATAAAAAGAAATCCTTTAATTCTTTTTTTCAGTGGAATTGCACTGTTAATGATTGTGAATCTCCTTCCATCAAGACTGGTAATTAGTTATAATCAATTGCTAGTTTATTTACTTTTAGCATTGGGCTTTGGGTTTATATTTATTTCAATTGTTTTTGGAAATTCCAGATTATTAAATCTGCTGTTTAATAATAAATTACTGATTTATTTGGGCAAAATTTCATTTGGACTTTACATTTATCATTGGCTGATACTTGAAAAGATGAATCCCTTTTTTAAAAACTCTTCTTCCGTTATTCAGCTACTGGGTATACTTATAATATTTCTGATTACTGTTTTAATTGCTGCTTTATCTTATGAATTGTTTGAAAAAAGATTTTTAAAATTGAAAAAAGGATTTGCCGTAATAAAAAGCAAGGAAGTTTAATAAATGAATGTTCACAACATTCAGAATCAACTATGATTTAAACTAAAAAGAATTCCCAAAAATACAAATGCCGGCTACTTCGCTTTTTTTATTTCCTTCTCCTATCTTCGCCCCATGCAATTCAGCAAGATCATAGGTCAGCAGCATATCATT
The DNA here is from genome assembly GCA_036758725.1 of Lacibacter sp. GTDB lineage: Bacteria > Bacteroidota > Bacteroidia > Chitinophagales > Chitinophagaceae > Lacibacter. Next base: position 9,176 of record DAIOWB010000022.1, on the reverse strand, counting down.
TCCCAACTAAAGGAAATGGTAAATAACAATCGCCTTAGCCATGCACTGCTGTTTGTTGGTAAAGAAGGAACGGGAGCCCTGCCTATTGCACTTGCATTCAGTAATTATGTGGTAAGCCAGAGCGAAAAAAACAAACCGGCTTCAACAACTGCTTTATTGTTTGGTGAAGAGCCTGCAACTGCATCAACACATGGTGCTGAGTTGGCTGAACAATACATTCATCCTGATATTCATTACAGTTATCCAGTTATTCCAAAAAAGAGTGGTGACAAACCCATCAGTACCGATTATGTAACTGAATGGAGAGAGTTCATTAAACTTTATCCTTACGGGAATTTGTTTGATTGGTTACAGTTTATTGGTGCAGAAAACAAGCAGGGAAATATTACTGCAGCAGAATGTGCAGATATTATCCGCAAACTCAACCTTAAAAGTTTTGAAAGTGAATACAAGATTCTCATTCTCTGGATGCCCGAATTTTTAGGAAAGGAAGGAAACAAATTATTAAAACTCATTGAAGAGCCGCCACTCAATACGTTATTTATACTGGTAACAGAAAATGAAGACCTGGTGTTACCCACTATTGTAAGCCGTTGCCAAACCATACGCATTCCTCCTATTGAAACCAGTGAAGTAGCAACTGCATTACAACAACGTAGCAAACTCAATGAAGAACAGGCAAAACAAATTGCAGGTGTATGTGAAGGAAACTACCGTGAAGCATTACAACTTATACAACATGCAGAAGAAGACTGGCAATCGCTTTTACGGGATTGGTTAAATACTATTTTAAAAACAGGGCCATTGGCACAGGTTAAATGGGTTGATGTTATTAGCCAGCAGGGCCGTGAAAAACAAAAACAGTTTTTACGCTACTTTACGCACCTGCTCGAACAAAGCATTCGCCTGCGCACCATGGGTGAACAAAATTTAGCGCTTACCGGTTCAGAAAAAGACTTTGCCATCCGCCTCAATAGGCTTTGTGATGTTAGTCAGCAACAGGCCATTACCAACGAACTGGATAGAGCAGCTTACCACATTGAACGAAATGCCAATGCCAAAATCCTCTTTATGGCCCTCACTATTAAGCTGTATCATATAATAGCCAATAAATCAGTGATTGAGGTCTTATAATATTTCATCTGATGCATATATGATGAATCATATTAAAGGAATCCGTCAGACGAGGGAGTCAGACGGAGGTGAACTACTGCTTGAATGCACTCCCTTTCAAAGGAAATCACTATTTTTGATAAATTGGCCTGAGTGTTTGATTAGTGAGAAGGAACAGGCTAAAAAAACGGAAGAAAAGATTTTGTGAGTAAGCTTTAGAATGGCTGATCATCTGTTGTTGCGTCGCACTCTTGTACTGAATTGCCCAAATGGGCATGGTATTTTAAATATTCTATCACAGTTAAGCTTTGTTTGCTCCATAAAAAACAAAGCGTACCGCCGCTAAAGCGGGGTGCTGAAAAAAAAGTTGAATAGAATTGATGCAGCACAAGTGAGTGACATCCGCCCGGCAATACCATTCGGACGGGCAACAAAAGCCTAATAAACATTCTGCTGCCTGCTCAACAAGTGTTTTCTTCTTCAAATTATTTATTAACGATTATTTTGTCAAATAATGAGTTGTACAAGTTGTGGAACAGGAACCCCGAACGGATGTAAAAGTAATGGCAGTTGCAGCACAGGTGGCTGTAACCGGCTAAATGTTCATGACTGGCTGGCCAATCTTCCCTTTAGTGATCCCGATAGTGATTGCCGTGTTTTAGAAATTACATTTAACAACGGAAGCCGTAAAGAATTTTTCCGTAACAATACCTTACAAACTTTTATTAAAGGTGATATGGTAGCTGTTGAAGGTATGAGTGGTTATGATGTGGGCATGGTAAATATGAGTGGCGAAATGGTACGCCTCCAATTGAAAAAGAAAGGCGTAAAAGAAGACAATGCCGACATTAAAAAGATCATGCGCCGGGCCAATGAAACTGATTTGCAGAAATGGAGGGAAAGTAAAGCAAAAGAAAAAGCAGCGCTGGTAAGAGCAAGAGCTATTCTTATACAGATGAAGCTTGATATGAAATTGATTGAAGTAGAGTTTCAGGCCGATGGCAGAAAAGCAACTTTTTATTATACCGCCGAAGACCGGGTTGATTTCCGTGAACTGATAAAAATTTATGCTTCTGATTTTAAGGTGAAAGTAGAAATGAAGCAAATTGGTATACGCCAGGAAGCAGCTAAAATTGGCGGAATTGGCAGTTGTGGCCGTGAACTTTGTTGCAGTACCTGGTTGAGTGATTTTAAAAGTGTTACTACTACAATTGCCCGTTATCAAAACTTATCTATTAACCAGGCAAAACTAAGCGGCCAATGCGGACGTTTAAAGTGTTGCCTCAATTATGAACTGGATACTTATCTTGATGCATTGCAGCAATTTCCTAATAATGCAGATTATTTAGAATTAAGCAGGGGCACAGCACAATTAATAAAGAAAGATATTTTTAAAAACCTGATGTGGTATGTATTGCCCGACAGTAATAAACAATATCCTGTTCCTATTGAACGTGTAAAAGAAATTAAATTTTTAAATTCAAAAGGCGAAAAGCCCGATGAATTAGGAGCTGTTGAATTATCTGCTGCCGCCAAAGCAGAAGAAAAAGAAAATGCTCATGTGGAACTGGTAGGACAAATCAGTTTAAAAACCCTGGAGCGTGACAGCCGCAGAAGAAAAGATAAGGAACAAGGGCAACAACGTAAACAACAACAAGGCAATAGGCAACAGCAACAAGGCAATCAGCAAAGACAACAACAACAAAGGCCGCAGCAACAACGACCTCAACAAGCTGGCGGACAAAATAAACAAGGCGGACAAGGAAATCAACAACAAAGACCACAACAACAACGGCCGCAACAACAAAAACCACAGCAGCAAGGGCCTCCTCAACAAAACAGGCCACCCATTGATATTAAAAAACAACCTCCTAAAACAGAAGGTGAATAATACTGAAACCCCGACTGAAGTTGGGGTTTTTTTATTTTCAATAAATAGCCCTTCATCATTCTTAACAATTATTTGCTTAAAAATTATATTAGCTTTCTGATGAACCAAAAATTACAATGATGAAAGCAATCCTATTTGTAATGCTTTTTGTAATTACAATACAACATACTTCCTGCGGTCAGAAAAGTAATAAGCAACAAACAAGCTCACAAAAAACCGTTGGAGGCGGGTGTGATGGTTGTGAAATCATGTATACAAACATGCCTTCTCAAATAAATGAAGTAGATACCTCCTATGGCTGGAACCGGAAAGGTGAAAAATTAAAAGTGGAGGGAACCGTTTATTTAAAAGATGGCAAAACCCCGGCAGCTAATATTATTGTTTATTACTGGCAAACAAATGCTGATGGTTTATATGCTCCATCGGCAACCGATCAAACAAGACATGGTGCAATACGTGGCTGGTTGAAAACAGGTGCTGATGGGAAATATACAATCTATACAATTAAACCGGCGTCGTATCCTAAATCAACTATTCCTGCTCATATTCATTATTTAATAAAAGAACCAGACATCAATGAATATTATATAGATGATATTTATTTTGAAGGAGACCCCTTTGTTACAGAAGAAGAAAGAAAAAAATTACCATTACGGTGTGGCTCAGGAATTGTTAAGTTAGAAATCAATTCAGATGGAATACTGTATTGCAAAAGAGATATTGTATTGGGATTAAACATTCCGGATTATCCGGAAAATTAAAATAATTAATACTTCACTTCTTTTTCAATATCCAGATCAATATGACAGCTGTTGCATTTTTTTACAAGAAGCTTGTAATTAGATAAAGCCATAGCTGTATCGTTTAACCGGATTGCTTCTCCAATTTTATTAAAAGGCTTTTCCAGTTTTTGCTCATAATAAAATGAAAAGGGTTTCTCTTTTAGTTTCCGGTGATGAGCAAATGTTGTATTCATAACCTGCAATAAACTATCTGCTCCCTGCCATAACCATTCAGCATCCTGCAATTGTTTTGCTTTAATTAAATCACCCATATTTTCCTGGTATGCTTTTAAATCAATCATACACTCATCAAAATCTTTAATGGTTGCTTTACTGCTTACTTTGTTACATGCATTGAAAAAAAACAAACTAACAACAAGAATGAGTGTTCTGCTACACATACTTTATTTAACGTTTATTAGGTTTGCAAAATACAAAGGTTTTTTTGTGTTTATTTATGGTTTAGATGTTTAAGTTTTATCAACCTATCTTAACCTCTTCCTTTAACTCTTATAAAACATTTACTAACTTTCTGATCTTATGCCTAACTGGATGAAACGATCGTTTATGATTTTTGGTATTCTTTTATTACTCTGGCTCATTATGGCACAAAGCTGCATGAAAATGCGAATGAGTGATTCCAAAGCCAGATTGTATTATACAGAAGCAGGTGTAGATTTAAAAACCGCTGTAAAAAAAATTAACCAAATCCCTTTGCATTATGCTCAAACAGGGAATGATACACTTCCTACATTATTGTTTATACATGGTACTCCCGGCAGTTGGGATGCTTTTAAAAATTATTTGAAAAATAAAGAGCTGTTGAATTACTATCGCATTATTTCGATAGACAGGCCAGGTTTTGGTTATAGTGATTTTGGAAATGCCATGAACCTGCAGGAGCAAACCAATATCATTGCTGAATGGATGGACAGCATCAACAACAATAAACCATTCATTATTATTGGCCATAGCCTGGGCGGACCACTGGCTATTAAACTTGCAGCCGCCCGCCCACAATACAGCAAAGCCATTGTACTGTTGGCGCCATCGCTTGATCCATCATTAGAAAAGCCGGAAAAATGGCGGCCCATATTATTTAAAACACCTTTAAATTTTTTAATACCCGGAGCATTGCGACCCAGTAATGAAGAGCTCTGGTATTTAAAAAAAGATTTAAAGTTGATGAATGAAGATTATTTAAAAATTACCTGCCTTGTTTACATTCTACATGGCACAAAAGATATATTGGTTCCATACTCTAATGTTGCATATGCACAAAAGATGTTAACTCAAACAGATTCGGTTATTGTAACAACATTTGAAAAAGAAAATCATTTTATAGTGTGGACAAGAGAGAAAGAGATTGTGGAGTTGTTGATGAAATTGAAATAACTGATGTCTGCTCATCAGAAGAATGACAGACAGCTTGATTGGTAATGTGTCAGACAGCTTACAGGTGTACAAACACATTTACTAAAGCAATGCTTTATAAATTGCATCCTGTACTTTACCACGTACATTCATCGAAATCAGTTTCCCATTATTGCCTCCATCGGGATTAACACGATTGCTTAAGAATACAAATACAATTTTATTTGTTGGGTCGGCCCATACACAGGTGCCGGTATAGCCTGTATGGCCAAATGTTGCAGGCGAAACACTTAATGCCGGGTAGGGATCTTTTCTTGTAACATTATCTTTTTCCGGTTTATCAAAACCATAACCTCTTCTTGAGTTTTCACTTTCATAAGAAGTAAAGAGTTGAATAGTTTCCGGTTTAAAAAATTGCTGATTACCAATCTTTCCACCATTGCTAAGCATTTGCATAATTACTGCCATTTCATAGGCGGTGCTGAACAAACCAGCATGGCCAGCTTCACCGCCAAACATGGCTGCACCGGGATCATGTACATCACCTCTGAGTAATTGCCGGCGAAAAAACGGCTCCCGTTCAGTAGGAACAATGCGGTTGATGGTAACATGATCTCTTGGATGAAACCCGGTTGAATTTAACTGTAAGGGCTCATAAAATGTTTTGCGTACATACGCATCTAAATTCATTCCGGTTAATTGTTCCACAATCATTCCAAGAAAAATAAAATCATTATCACTGTATACATATTTACCCAGAGGCCCTATTTCACTTTGCAATATGCGTTGCTTCATAGTATCAACCCAATCACTACGCATATAAAAATTATCAGCTACTCTTACTGTATAATTTTCTGTTGGGCCATTTGCAAATAAATTCTGATCGGGAATACCACTTGCCGAATCTGTAATTTCTTTATAAAAAGGAATCCACGACTTTAATCCTGCCTGGTGTAACAAAATATCTTTAATAAGTAAATCCTGTTTATTTGTTCCATTAACCCATGGCAAATAAAATCCTAAGTGTTGTTTTAAATCAATTTTACCTTCTTCGTACAAACGCATTACTGCAACTGTGGTAGCACAAATTTTTGTAACGGAAGCCATATCAAAAACTGATTCTGTTGACATAGGTTCTTTCTGATCGTAAGTATAATAGCCATATGCTTTTTCAAAAACAACATGGCCTTCTTTGGTTGCCAACACTACGCAGCCCGGTATTGCTCTGTTGTAAATAGCATCTGCAACAATAGAATCAACCGTTTTAAATTTTGTTTCATCAATATCAAAAATTCTGGGTAAAGCATTGGGCACTACTGCAACATAACCCAGGCCTGTTCCAAATTTCAATTTATCACACACAGTAACAGGTAATTTTCCCTGTGGTTGTTTTTTGCCAGTGAGAATATCAAATGCAGTTGATTGAATAATTGTATTGTCTTCATAACAAACCAACATGTTCTTTACATCACAAAAATTCTTTGCAGCATAAGGATTACCAAATAATACCAATACTGATTTTGGTATTTTTAACAGCTCTGTTGCAAACTGCATAGCTGTTGTACTGATGCCGAAATTATTAGCAGGCCTGCGGCTGTAACCATGCATCCCAACAATTACCTGCTGATAATTATTTTTCAATAACTCTACCATAGAAAGTAACCGACCTGCATCCTGTTTATAATTAAAGAAAAACACATCCGCATTCAACTCCTCTTTCATTTTTTTGGTAATGGCATTATCAGCATTTATTCCAATTGCTACATAGGCTACTTTAATTTCTTCTTTTTTTACTTTGCTCATAAAAGCAAGTGCAGTTGGATTAAGGGGCAAAACATTTTCTTCGTTTTTCAACACTGTAATTGTATGTTCTGCAATTTTTTGATTTAATGCCAGCGTATTAATATTCAGATCTTCAATTAAATTATTTGTATTAATGGGTTGCAAATCGGCCAGCCCATATAAATATTTCGCCATCAATACACGGTGTACCCGGCTGTTTAAATCGGCCCAGCTGAGTTTTTTATTCTTAATTGCTTTTTTTATTTTTTTGATACCTGCCGGCACATCGCCCGGCAAGCACAACAAATCATTTCCTGCAATGAGGGATTGTGCACTTGCTTCACCGTCAGGAAAAAACTTTTTTACTCCCTGCATTTCCAATGCATCAGTAAATGTTAATCCAATATAATTGAGTTCGTTTCTTAACAGCTTTGTTACATTATTATACGAAAGTGAAGTAGCTACATTTTTTGTGTTATCAATAGCCGGAATATATAAATGCCCGATCATCACACTTCCAACTCCGTTTGCAAACAATTCTTTGAATGGATATAATTCCAATGAATCTAATTGAGGTCTTGTTTTGTTGATAACAGGTAAATCAAGATGACTATCTGTTTCTGTGTCTCCATGTCCGGGAAAATGTTTGGCACAAGCCATCACGCCCACATCCTGCATACCCTTCATACATTGCACACCAAACAAAGCAACCTTGTAAGGATCTTCACCAAAGGAACGATCATTAATAACCGGATTGTTAGGATTATTATTTACATCAACTACCGGTGCAAAATTCACTTGAATGTTCATGCGTTTGCATTGCTCACCTATTAACTTACCGTATTCATAAGCCAATGCTGCATCCTGTGCAGAACCTAACATAAGTTGACGGGGCAAAGCTACTACACTATCTAACCGCATACCCAAACCCCATTCAGCATCTATAGTAATTAACAATGGAGTTTTTGAAATACTCTGATAATAATTGGTAAGGTTTGCCTGCCTCACTGGTCCGCCTTGAAAGAAACAAAGTCCGCCTACCTGGTATTTTTTAATCTGATCAGTTACACTTTTAATATGATCTGCACCCAGGTTGCTGTGTGCACGAATGATCATGAGTTGTGCAATACGTTGATCATTATTCAGTGTTTGTATCACACTATCGGCCCAACGTTTGGCTAACTCCTGGCGTGATTGAGAAAAAGCAAAATAAAATGTTATAAGTGAAGCAAGTATGAGTATAAATTTCTTCATTTTTGAATTATATCATTAAATAAGAATAAAGATACTGATTAGAAAAGCGGTTGTATTAATTCTGAATTAAAAAGAATAAATTTGCTACATGACCTCAATTCCAAAACATACTCCACATTATACCTACGATGATTACCTTTTATGGGAAGGTAAATGGGAGTTAATTGATGGGATACCTTATGCCATGAGCCCATCTCCAACAACAAGGCATCAAAGAATCTCTTCAGAATTAATTGCTTTATTTGTCATTGCATTAAAAAAATGTAAACATTGCAGGGCCTACTCACCAGTTGATTGGAAAATAAAAGATGATACAGTATTACAACCTGATGTTTTAGTTATTTGTAAACCCTTGGGGAATTCTAAATTCCTCGATTTTCCACCATCTTTAATTGTTGAAATCATTTCACCTTCAAGTGCTGTAACTGACCGCAGGGAGAAATACGAAATTTATGAAGCCCAGGGAGTAAAATATTATCTCATTATTGACCCTTCTTTTCAAAAAATAGAAATCTTTGAAAAAATAGGGAATAGCTACCAGGCAGTTGCAGTAACACCTGAAGAATTTACATTTAGTTTAGAGGATGAATGTGAGGTTACAATTTCATTCACCGGTTTATTTGAAGACTAAAATTTTTATCTCCTTTTTTTCAATCTCTCTAAAGCTTCGGGGAACCCGGTATATCCCGTATTTTTGCCGCTTCAAAAGGAGGAAGAAGAAGTGCCGGATATCATTCAATTATTGCCCGATCATATTGCCAACCAGATTGCTGCCGGTGAAGTTATTCAGCGTCCTGCAAGTGCTGTAAAAGAATTGCTGGAGAATGCAGTTGATGCCGGTGCTACAGAAATTAAACTCATCATCAACGATGCTGGCAAGCAATTAATACAAGTTATTGATAATGGTGTGGGCATGAGCGAAACCGATGCAAGGATGGCTTTTGAACGACATGCTACTTCAAAGATCAGGGAAATTGAAG
>DAIOWB010000021.1:0-20185 GCA_036758725.1 Lacibacter sp. | reverse complement strand
AGGAAGTGCATGATGAATTACCTGTACAAGTTGAGCAAAATTGGCTGGCTTACGGATATAAACATCGGCTCCGGTTTTGAAAAGAATGTTTATTTGCTCCTGTGCTTTTGAGGTAGAAAACATCACCACCGGAAGATCTTTTAATTTATCATGATGTTTTATCTCCGCTAAACATTCAAACCCATTTTTGCGTGGCATATTAATATCAAGAAAAAGTACGTGGGGAAGTTGTTCTGTGTTATTTGATAAATAATTCATCAGTTCTTCTCCATCATGTACGGTTGTAAGTGATGTTTCTAAAGGCAACGCTTCTAATGCCGTTTTAAAAAAATGACAATCATCAATATCATCATCGGCAAGTATTATGTTAAGTTTTTTAAAATTCATGTTCTATTCAGTTTAATGTGTTTTATCATCTTGTTACTGCTCAGTTACCTATAAATTGTTCCTATTCCTTTTTTTATCAGCCGACTTTTTTAATTTCAACAGCATTTAAAAGTGTTTGATGAAGTATTTTTTTGAGTTCTTCAAATTCATTGGGCTTGCGTACATAATCCTGGGCTCCCATCTTTAGCAAAGTGCTTTTCAGGTTTTTTTCTAAATCAGGGCCTCTTGTAAACGAAGTGGTAAACATCACAACCTGTAAATGTTTGAGATCTGTGTTTTCTTTAATTTCTGATAAGCATTCAAACCCTGTTTTGCGTGGCATACTAAGATCAAGAAACAACAGATCAGGAAGCGTTTGTAAATTTTGATTGAGGTAAGTCATAAGTTCTTCACCGTTATTCACAGTTTTAAGCGACGTTGAAACAGGTATTTCGTTTAATGCTTTATCAAAAAAGAAACGATCATCCAAATCATCATCAGCAAGCAAAATATTCAACATAGTATCTGGTAATTCAGGGTTTATCATGGTTAGTTAATAAATCAGTTTATAACACTTGTCAAAGTTTTCTAAGGAGTTTTTTGAATTACATCCTGTCCATATACCAGCTTAATGTTATTTCCCTTTTTTTGTTGTTAATAATACTTGTTATAATATTTTGCAACCGGAAAAAGGCAGTTTCACTTTTCACCACATAGTCAAATGCTTTGTGATGCATACAATTGATGGCTACATCTATTTTATCCTGCGAGGAAAGAATTACAACCGGAATTTCCGGATTCACTAATTTTATTTTATCCAATGTATCAATGCCATTCATAGCGTTTTTGTCAATGCCATCTAAATGATAGTCTAAAATGATTACATCTGGATTTTGTGGTAAATTTTCAATGCACAGTTCACCTGTTGCAAATGTTTTAATCATAAAAGCAGCATGCTGCAGAAATTCAATTTCTAATGTTTTTAAAAACACGGCATCATCATCTACTAAGAATAGTGTTATTTTTTTTTCATTATTCATATTTTGTGTTTTTGATCGTTTCTAATTCTTCTTTTAATTCTGTGCAGGACTGTATGCAAATCGTTTCCAGTTGTAAAATAAGTACAGCTATATTTTCTGATTGCTGTTCTGAAATTAACTGCCCCGGTTTATTATGTAAACTGGCAAATTCCTGAACAAGTTTCGCCTTCTTTTCAAATTCTGCATCAATACCCATAATTGCAAACGAAGGAATCATTTTATGAACGGCTGCATATAATGAGGCCCAATCTTTTTTCTCAAAACTTAATTTCATTAAATCAACTAAAGGTGGAGTTTGTATTAAATAGGTAGAAATAATCTCCATCATTAATTTGGGGTTGGTTTTTGTAATACCAATTAAATAAGCCATGTCTGTAAATTTTGAAGTTTTAGCCTCAATGATTTCCTTAATTTCAGACAGGTTATAAATTGGAGTAACAGGTTTTTTTACCAGCCCAATAATTTTATTATACAAAATCCTTTCATCAATTGGTTTTGCTATATAATCATTAATACCTATTTCTTTACATTTTGCCAGATCAACAGTAGTAACATCGGCTGTTAACGCAATAATGGGTATTTCAGAGTGCATTACATTACGTATGTATTCTGTAGCTTCAAAGCCATTCATTTCAGGCATTTGCAAATCCATCAGAATAATATCATAAGTTTTCATTTGCATTTTCTCAATAGCTATCTTACCATTAGCGGCAATATCACGGTCAAACCCAAAATCATCTAATAAGGTCTTCATGAGTAATTGATTCAACGCCATATCTTCTACTACCAGCACTTTTATGTTTTTATGATCAACATTTAATTCCTGTATCTCTGTATCTGACTCAGCTTTGATGTTGGTTTTTTTGAAATTTAAACTGAAACTGAAGGTGGAGCCTTTATCAACTTTACTTTTAACCAGTATTTTTCCTCCTTGTGCTTCAACCAGCTGTTTTACAATGGCAAGTCCTAAGCCTGTTCCTCCATATAACCTGGAGGTGCCACTGGATGCCTGATGAAAGTTTTCAAATATTTGATCTTTTTTATTTTCCGGTATTCCAATTCCCGTATCTGTTACTGAAAATTCAATGTTCACTTGTTTTTCATCTTCTTTAATTAGCTTAAGTTTTATCGTAATTTTTCCTTTAGAAGTAAACTTAACTGCATTGCTTACTAAGTTTAAAATGATCTGGTGCAGGCGCACAGGATCGCCCAGTAATACCTCAGGTATGTGTTTATCATACACTTTTACCAGCTCTAAATTCTTTTCCTGAATTTTTGTTTCAAACAAATGAATCATGGCCGAAACAGAAGATGACATTTTAAATGGAATTTCTTCAAAAGTCATTTTACCTGCATCTACTTTTGCCAGGTCAAGTATATCATTAATTAATACAATAAGAGAATTGCCACTTAATTTGATGGCTGTTAAATACTCTCTTTGTTTTATGGTTAAATCTGTTTTTAAAACAACTTTTGTAAAACCAATGATGGCATTCATGGGTGTACGTATTTCATGACTCATATTGCTTAAAAACTGTTGTTTTGCTTTTACTGCATCTTCAGCTATTTGTGCTGATTGTTCTGCTTTCAGTTTTGCTTCTTCTGCTATTACAGTTGCCATTTCTGCAAACACAATCGCTTCGGTAAGTTCTGTTGATATTCTTTTTTGTTCTGTTACGTCTCTGGCAACCAGTACCACACCTTGTACTTTACCTTTACCATCTTTATAAACCGATCCGTTTAAAAATACATCTGTGAGTTTTCCATCTATATGTTGTAGTGTGAGTGGCGAATTAATAACTGAACCTTTTGCAAAAACCTGTTTGTATATATTTTGAGCTTTATCGGGTTCAGTAAAATAGTCGAAGAAGTTACTGCCAGCAAGCTTTTCTCTCGATAAACCTGTTGCATTTACTGTAGCCTGATTCATATCCGTAATCTTTCCTTCTGTGTTTATTGTAACCAGTGGGTCAAGACTTGCTTCAATTAAACTGCGTGAATATTCAGTAAGTAATTTTTCTTTGGTAACAAATAATTCGTGATGCTTTTCTTCCAGTTCCCGGTTCGCTTCTCTCAGTTCCTGCGTTCGTTTCACCACTGATTTTTCCAGTTCTTCTTTTTGCTCACGCTGCTCCTGTATCTCCGTTTTAGATCCTACCCACATTTTTATTTTGCCATTTTCATCTTTAACGGCAACGGCTCTTGTAAGATGCCACAGGTACACTCCGTCTTTACGGAGCAGCCTGTTTTCTGCTTCATAATCATTTCCTGTTTTGATGGATTCTTCCCACGGTATTTTATTATTTTCCCAATCTTCCGGATGAATAATTTTTGCCCACCCATCTCCTTTTAAATCTTCAAATGTATAACCTGCATAGTCAAGCAATGTTTGATTGAAATAGTTTTTGTTTCCTTCTGCATCAGTGGTCCATACTTTTTGCGGCATCAATTCGGCCATCTGTCTGAATTGTTTTTCACTTTCTTCAATTTTTGTGCGGGCAATTACCTGCTCTGTTACATCCACTGCCATATTAATAATACCATACACTTCGCCTGAAGCATTGCGTATGGGTTTGTACGTATAATCAAAATAGTAATTGCCTGGAACACCGTTTACCACAAGTAATGCATGCTCATTCTTCGCTTCATAGGTTTTGCCGGTTGCAAATACCTCGTCTAATATTGTAAAAAATGGCTGCCCTTTTAATTCCGGAACAGCATCTTTTAATGGTTTTCCTATTACATTTTTTTCTTTACCCCAATAACCCAGCATCAGTTCATTGGCCATTTCTATAATCATTTCTCTTCCGGCAAATAAGCAGGTTGCTACAGGTGCATTTTCAAGAAGGGATCGAAACTTTGTTTCGCTTTCTTCTGTTTTTTTCCGGGCAATCACCTGTTCGGTAATATCAATGATCATGTTTACTGCGCCAGTTATGTCTCCATTTAAATTAAATTCCGGTTGCGGATTTACCAATACATTTGAACGGCTGCCATCAGGACGTTCAATGATAATTTCTTCACTAAAAAATTTCCGGCCTTCTTTTAAAGTAATTGCCATAGGGCAAAGATCATTAGGAAGAAAAGTGCCATCCGGTTTATACATTTTAACCGAACCACACCAAAGTTCTTTACCAATTTCCGGTTTGCGGCCCCATAGTTTTGCTGCAGCTTGGTTATAATATGTGATATAACCCTGTGCATTACATGTATAAACGGCAGCCGGTAATTCTTTTACCAGGTTTCTGAAATGTTCACCGCTTTTTTCAATAACTTCTTCGGCTCTTTTTCTTTCAGTGATATCTTCAATTGACAGTAAAATTAATTTCTCAGTACTGGGTTTATTTACTACTTCACGGGCATTCAATAGCATAACCCGCTCACCTATATTTGAAAAAGTATGTACTACTTCAAAATCATTAAATACCGATTTTTCGGGAAGAATTTTTTCTAATAACGTTCTTAATTCAGGAATATCCCATTGCTTATTACCAAGATCATAAATTAATACAGCTTCTGTTTCTTTTTCGCTAACCTTAAAGGTTTTATAAAAAGCATTGTTTGCAGTTTTAATCCTTAGATTTTTATCCAGCACCAAAAGAGGTTCACGAATGTTAACGATGATTGCTTCTGCATAATCTTTAGCAGCAGTTGCCTGTTCATTTAAACTGATCATTTCCTGGTTAATAATCATCAGTTCTTCGTTGGTGCTCTGCAGTTCTTCTTTACCAGTTTCAAGTTCTTCATTGAGGCTTTGCAATTCTTCACTGCTGCTCAGCAGTTCTTCATTGGCACTTTGCAGTTCTTCATTAGAAGCTTCCTGGTCTTCGGTAATGCTGCGCATGTCTTCACGGCTTAGTGCCAGCTCTTTTTCTAATTGCTGTATGCGTAAATCTTTATCATTACTTTTTATTTTATCAGTTGCTGTTTTTTTATTGTTGATTGCTGATTGCTTATTGCCCATTGAATTACCATCATGAAACAATACTAAATAATGAGGCTCAATAGTATCGGGTAACAATAAGGCTTCTATACTTATAGTGTGCAATGTTCCATTAACATCAACAGGTATATTATCTTTTACAACCGGGGTCTTTTGTTTTTTTGCTTTATGTAAAACATTGCGTAACTCAAATGCTAACCCATTCTTAGCCATCTTTAATAAATTATGGCTGGGCTTACCGGGCGATTGCTGTAAAAAATTTCCTGTATTACCCCGAAAGTGAACTATATCCATGGCTTCGTTAACTACCACGCCGGCAGGGGTGTATTTGCTGAGCATGATATCATCCGCTGTTTTTTGAAAATCGGTTCGGATGACTTCACTTTTTGTATTCATATTAATGGTACTGAAATTCAATTCACTTCGCTGGCTAGCTATGTGCATAAATTTACCAGGCACATCTTTACGGTTAAACAATTTATCAGTTTTACTATCAATTGTTTTACTTAAAACAAAAAGTTCGGGTACGCCACTGGTTGTTTCTGATTTTCCAAGTAATAAAAAACCTTTTTGTTTTAATGCATAATGAAAAGTGGTAAGTGCCTTTTTTTGCAGATAAGGCTCCATATAAATAAGCACATTGCGGCAGCTTATAAAATCCATTTTACCAAATGGAGGGTCTTTTAAAAAATTGTGTACTGCAAATACACACAAATCCCTGATGGATTTATTGGCCTGGTAACTGCCATTGATTTTGGTAAAAAATTCCTGTAGCCGTTGTGCAGTTAATCCTTCAACTTCATTTTTTTTATAAGTGCCCGCTCTTGCTTTTACAATTGCAGGTTCACTTATATCTGTTGCAAAAATTTGTACTGACAGGCCACGGCCTTCACTGAAGAGATGGGAGGTATCTTCTAAAAATTCTTTCAGGCAAATAGCAATTGAGTATGCTTCTTCACCTGTGCTGCAGCCGGCCACCCAAATACGTATAGGTTCATCGGGTAATTTATTTTTTACAATAAGAGGGAAAACCGATTCACATAAATGATCAAATATTTTTGGATCTCTGAAAAAACCCGTTACCGGAATTAAAAGATCCTGGTACAATACATCCTGTTCTGTTTTATTTTCCCGTATGAAGTTGAGATAGTCAGCCAGTTCTTCATTTTTGTTGATGGCCATTCTGCGAAGTATTCTTCTGCGAATGGTAGTTTGTTTATAATACGTAAAATCGGTTCCTTTACGTATCCGAAGCAAGGTGAGTATTTGTTTAAATACATCCTCGTCCTGTTTTGGCAAAATTTGTTCATCAATTTTATTTCCAATCCCGTTTATAATTTTTGTTACCTCCAGTAATTTTTGTGGAATTTTTTCGGGGGGTAAAATAAAATCAACTACACCTGCCTGCGCTGCACTATGGGGCATACTATCATAAGCTGCTGATGCTTCATCCTGCGCAAAAGTAATACCACCATGGTCTTTAATGGCTTTCAATCCTTGTGTGCCATCCGATGCAGTGCCTGATAAAACAACACCAATGGCATGTGATTGATGAACTTCTGCAAGGGAGGTAAAAAAAAGATCAATAGGGAGGTTGCGTTCGTTTTTATTTTTTGCAGGTCGTGGTGTAAGTTCCAGAACACCATCATTAGCAATCATCATTTTATTACTGGGGATGATATAAATATGATCGGGCAATACTTTAATATCATCTGTTATTTCTAAAACAGGTATGTTGGTTACTTTTTGTAACAGTTCCTGCAAAAGGCTTTCGTGGTTGGGGTCTAAATGCTGTACAAGCACATAGGCCATTCCTGAATCTTCAGGTATAGCCTTCAGCAATTTTTTAAAAGCATCAAGACCGCCGGCAGAAGCTCCAATACCTACAACAGGAAAGAGGTTTGCAGATTTGATTAGAGTTTTATCAATTTTCCGTTTTTTGCCGGACAGGTTTGTTATACTTTTCTTTGCTTTCATTTATATATCGTTATAAACTAAAAGTGATTTATTTATAAATTCATTTTATGATCGGTTTTACATTTTCCCGATGATTAATAAGCGGATTACCGATTTCTTCAAGTGGGCTTCTTCTTTTATCTTTTAATTGTTTAAAATGTGATGGTGTGAGCCCTGTTGCCTTTTTAAATTGATTGGATAAATGTGCCACACTGCTGTAATTCATTTTCCATGCTATTTCTGTAATGTTTAGTTCACCATAAATCAACAACTCTTTTATCCGTTCTATTTTATGAGAAATAATAAAATGCTCAATGGTAATACCCTGTACTTCTGAAAATAAATTGGCCAGGTAAGTATAATTGTGATTTAATTTTTCACTCAGGTAATCAGAGAAATTCGTTTTAATTAATTCATCTGAATGATGTACCATTTCAATGATGATATTTTTAATTTTTTCAATGAGTACAGCCCGCTTATCATCCATTAATTCAAGTCCGGAGTTGAGAAAAGCTATTTTCAGTTGATCTTTTTGCTCAGCTGTAATGGTTTCCATAATCTCAACTACACCTAATTCAACTACAACAAAATGCAATCCAAAAGTTGAGAGCACTTCTTTCACTGCCATTTTACAGCGGTTGCTCACCATATATTTGATATATAATTTCAAAAGGGAATTTTAAGGTTATTATAAACGATTGAAGATGAACTGTTTTGCCTCAAAAAGTGTTACAGAATTATTTAAATAAGTTACATAATTCACACTTAATGCTAAATGGAGTAATTCGGCTATATCATGCCCGGGCTCAATTAGTTCAAGATATCAAGATTAAAAAAACGGTTTTTATATTTCGTTTTTACGAAACATTAAATGACTAAGGGCTCATATACCTGCAAAAAAAAGTTGAAAGGAGAGAAGTTTTTTTACAAATTATTGCAGTTCTTTTTGTTACTTGATTTTGAAATGTAAAGAGGTAATTAAAATATACCTACATGATCTGGAGCTGGTTTTAATTCTGTTTCAACTTTTTTCAGATTTACACTTGTAAGCTCAAACTCACAGAAAAGAGCGATATCTTCACTCACCATCCAACCTCCTGATTCCAGATCTTTGTTCCAGACAAGACCCCAATTATTTCTGTTGATAAGCCCTGTAATTTTAAATATGGCTTTTTCATTTCCTGCATGGTCAATTATAATATCACCTGTCTGCACATGAAGTTTTACTTTTTTGGCAATTCCTTTTATTGTTAGTTCACCCAATAATTCATAAGTTCCTTCCACCGGTTGCTTTTCAATACTGCTTGAAAGAAAGCTTATTTGTTTATGATTTTGTATGTCAAAAAATGCTGCACTTGTTAAATGCTCATCACGAATTGTATCGCCGGAGCTTATGCTTGCAACATCAATCCAAAGGTTTATTACAGCAGTTGTAAAGTCTTTATCTGTTGTATAAATACTTGCATCAAATGTGTTGAACCTTCCATGAACATTAGCAATCATTAAATGTCTGATGCTAAATGTAATTTCAGAATTTATTTCATTCAGTGCCCACCTGGTTTGCTCAGTCATGTTACAATATTTTTTTGGAATGATATCAAATGTGAGGGTAAACGAAACGGGCTTAAAATATTCGGTATCTTATTTAATAAAATAGTTTATCTGTTTTAGTAGTGTGCTTTTCACATTTCAATTAACTGCTTTGTTTTTTATCCAGGATGATGACGGCGATGCCCCCAACCAATAAAACAACACCTACTATGGGTGACCATTGAACAGGGTGATTTTCCTTTTTATCAATTTGAATGGGGCCAATATCTACAACTCGTTTTGTTGTTACATAATTGAAACCGGTGTAGGCAATCA
Source organism: Lacibacter sp. (assembly GCA_036758725.1). GTDB lineage: Bacteria > Bacteroidota > Bacteroidia > Chitinophagales > Chitinophagaceae > Lacibacter. Next base: position 11,014 of record DAIOWB010000021.1, on the reverse strand, counting down.
TAATGATTCCTAAAGCGATGAGGCAAATACCTATTATTTTTTGCATATGATGGGTTTTAATTTATTTTATTTGAAGAGTGCATAAACGATTTTTAAATGGAAACAAAATTTACTGGCTGCTTTAATCTTCGTAACCGCTTTTTATTACAGTTGAAATCATTTTAAATTGTTCATTAGCATTTATGCAATGTGAGGCATGTGCTGGTATTACAATGCCATTGCCTGCTCTTAATAAATATTTTTTATCATCAATAAAAACTTCTGCTGCTCCATCTATTGCTTGTATAAAAATGTCAAATGCGCTTGTAAATTCTGTTAATCTTTCACCCATATCAAGTGAAGTAACCGTTACATTACCGGTTGATTTCCTGATAATGGTTTTACTTAAAATGGCATTGGGCATATACTCAACAATTTCAACAATAATATGCTCTTCGGACTTTTTGATTTCTTTTAAATTGTCAGAGTAAGTGTTTTGGATTGATCTATCAGCTAGAAGATTATTATTACTTATCATTTTACTGAAATTTAAATATGAAGAATGAAGGACTGATTATTTATTCTAAAATTTAAATAGGAACTACTCTGTTTATATAATAAAAAAAACAACATCCTGTTTGATTATACAGGAACAGGATGCTATTAAAACAGAGTGTTTTCATAAAGCTATAAAATCACTGTACCTATGTTTGTTGTAACACCTGTTGTTACAGTTATATTTGTTTTAATTACCGGGTTTAAGGGTAATACCGGGGTTACAGTTACTGTATAGATTCCTGCAGGAATACCCATCAGCAAAAAGTCGCCTGTAGCTATTACATTTGATGAATAAGATACATTTGAACTGGAAGTAGCCGTAACTACAGCTAAAGCACCTGCTATTGAAATTTTCCCTTTAATTGAACCACTAAGAGCAGCCTCAACTGTTCTGATGACTGGCTTTAGCTTATAACTACCATTGCCTTCTTTTACTATGGAGTTGTGTGCATCAAAATCTAAAAGAACACTGTATAATACACCAGCTTGTAATGTTTGGTGTACCTGTAATTTTAAACCTGATTGATCAGCACTTGGAGTACTTAAAGGGTACGTGGTACCGGCATCAACTACTGAGTTCCTGGTACCAAGTATGAGTCTTATTTGCTGCACATTAGATGTTTCTAATGAACCGGATGCAATCAGTGTATCAATTCCGTTTGAAAAATTGATAAGATTGTAAATGCCCGCATTTACATTTAATAATACTGCTTTACCATTATCACCTGTAATTTCTACTCCTTGTATATCAACATTCACAGCACTATAGGGGCCGGGAGCATCTGTCATTCTAACACTGTACGGATAGTTTCCTTTTGCAGTTGATTTTTTACATGCATTCATACTAAATGCAAGCACTAACATACTCAGGATAATTGTTACTTTATTCATTTACTTTATTTTAATTAATGTAATACAATTATTACATGATAAAGATGAACCTATTTTATTCCGGTAGTGTTACATAACTATAAGTAATTGTTACAACATTCGCATATGCTAATCAGCGAATGAACTATTCTGATATTCGAAGAGAAAGAATAGCTGCTTTTAAATAAATTACAAATTGTTTATAGTGGGCTGATGATGCAGTTAATAAAAACTATAAGAAATGAAAGAAATCATGTCTGTAAATAGTTATTTTATTTCAAGGTTAAAAACATACAGAAAAAGAAGGATAAAGAAATGAATTACAATGCTGCAATAATTTTTTCTAATTCATCTTTTGTTTTACCCAGTTTATATTGAAGCCTGCCTAGCATTTCTTCTTTCATTCCCTCTTTAAACAGCAAGTCGTTTTCGGTTAATAACGCAAATTTCTGTTTCAGTTTTCCTTTAAGTTCATTCCAGGTAACTTTTACATCAGGGTTATTCATATTATATTATAGTGTTTTTATTTGTAGTAAACAGGACAGATTATCAAGTTGTTGATTTATCAAAGGTGATGTAATTCATATAAAATAGACTTACATTTTTGCAATAAATATTTACATTATTCATACTTTTTATATAAAGAATAAGCTGTTTTAATTTAAAAAAAAGAGGGAATAATAATTATTAGTAAACAGAGATCATTTAGAAAGATGACCTGTAATAAAACATGTATTATTGTTTTTGTTCTGCCGCTTTCTTTTCGGCTGCTTTCTTTTCTGCTGCTTTCTTTTCAGCTGCTTTTGCTTTCTTTTTGTAGTAACCTCTTAACAGGAAGTTTCCTTTAGCGGCTTCCATATTCTCACTTAAACCCTGGCTGCTCTTCTTAATATTTGAGATTGATTCACTGATGTTATTTGCAATTGTTGGATCCTGTATTAATCTGCCAAGGGTTCCATTTCCATTGTTTATTTTATACATGATTTCTGAAAGCTCTTTGGTTACTATTTCAGCATTACCGGCTGTTACCTGTAAGCTGGCCATAATTGCATCGGTTTCTACCGGCTCAGAAGATTCTAGTTTCTGACCGTCTTTTACAATAGCTGCTGTGCCGCTTCCCTGTGAAATAACAATCAGTTTATCACCTATAAGACCCTCACTTCCTATAGCCACTTCACAATCTGTTTTAATAAACGGGTTCACACTTTTCTTTATTAGCATAACAACTTCAACAGTAGAGTCGTTTATAATTTTAATGTTATCTACCGTGCCTACAGTTACACCTGAAAACCGGACATTATTGCCAACCTGTAATCCACTTACATTGTAAAAAGTTGCAGTGATTTTAAAAACAGGATCAAACAGGTTTTTTTGCTTGCCAATTATAAAAACGGCCAATACAAAAAGTGTAATGCCCCCTGCTATAAATAATCCTAATCGTATTTTAAACTTTTGTGTTTGCGTATCCATATATAATTTTATTTAACTAACTGAAAATATTTTGAAGTTTAGTCTGAATTTTTATAATGATCTTTTTTTTAAAATTTATTTGCTTTACTCACTTTACTTACATTTTAATTCTTCGATTTTTCACTTTGTTTAAAGAAAGCAGAAATAACCGGATCAGTGGATTCTTCAAATTCCCTGAGTGTGCCTTCTTTAAATACTTCACCTTCACCAATCATAATTAACCTGTCTGCTGTAATACGGGCACATTCAATATCATGCGTAATAATGATAGAAGAAGTTTTGTATTTTTTCTGCACAGCATTGATGAGTGTGCTTATTTCAAGAGATGTTACTGGATCAAGTCCGGTAGTAGGTTCATCATACAACATAATCAAAGGATCCACAGCAATTGTACGTGCTAAACTTATTCTTTTACGCATACCGCCGGAAAGTTGTGAAGGCATTTTATCAATAGAGTCGGCCAAATCTACATTTTCCAGAACTTCTGCAATTTTTTCCTGTACTTCTTTATCAGTGAGTGATTTTTTGGTTCTTCTCAAAGGAAATTCAATGTTTTGCTTTACTGTCATTGAATCGTACAATGCTCCTGTTTGAAAAAGAAAGCCTACTTTTTTTCTTAGCTCACTCAAGTCTTTACGGTTTAACGTAGTAACATTATTGCCAAAAACATGAATGGTTCCACTGTCACACTTTAATAAGCCAACAATACATTTAATCAATACAGATTTTCCCGAACCCGATTTACCCAGTACTACCAGGTTTTCACCTTTATAAAGTTTTAAAGAAATATTATTCAATACATCCTGATCTCCAAATGACTTCCGGAGGTTTTTTATTTCAATGACAGGCTCATCATTTACTATATTGCTTTTTGCAACATCGGCCATTTGTATTTCTGTTTGATTTGTTGTCATGATAAGAACATATCTGTTATTTGTACAGCAATCATATCTACTATTAAAATGAGAAGAGATGCGGACACAACAGCTGAATTGGCTGCTACACCCACACTTTCAGTACCCCGGCCGGCATTATAACCTTTATAACATCCTACAATTCCTATTACTGCTCCAAAAAAGAATGATTTTACAACTGCAGGTAAAAAATCAATAAAAGCAACAGCACCAAAAGCCTGTGAAAAAAACAAAACAAAAGAAACATCACCTTTTATATTGGCGCCTGCCCAGCTTCCTACTATTCCAATTGCATCTGCATATAAAATAGACAGAGGTATCATGAGTGTTGCAGCTATCACTCTTGTTACCACTAAATATTTCATGGGATTGGTAGCAGAAACTTCCATGGCATCTATTTGTTCAGTTACTTTCATTGAACCAAGTTCAGCTCCAATACCTGAACTGATTTTACCTGCACAAATAAGGGCTGTTATTACAGGCCCCATTTCTCTTATTAATGAAACGGCCACCATTCCGGGAAGCATCGTTACTGCACCAAAATCAACCAGAACCGGACGGGATTGTATTGTTAATACCAGGCCCATAATAGCTCCTGTAACACTAATAAGAGGTAATGATTTATAACCTATCTGAAAACACTGTCTGAAAAATTCTTTCCATTCAAAACCGCCAGAAAAAGTTTCTTTAACAATATTTACCATAAACAAAAAAACATCAGCAATATCTGTTAAGAAATTATTTGCTTCTTCTGTTTTTTTAATTGTTTTTTCACTGAGCTTTATTGATTGAGCAGTGGCAAAGCTTTTTACTTTTATTCCAGAGTGTGTTTTTTCCATTTTATTTCGGCTTTTCTGTTTTTATTTAAAGCCAGTGTTTAATTCAGATATCTTCTGAGAACCCATGCAGTTGTTTCATGCGATTCCATAAGGCCTATAAGAAAATCGGTTGTGCCGGCATCCTTATATTTTGTGCCGCACAATTCAACCTGTTTGCGTAAATGCCTGGTTAATGTTTCATGATCTGCTAATAATTCCTGCAGCATGTTTTTCTGTGAAGGATATTTTCCCGGTGATTCTGTGAGTGTTGTGGCAGCAGCAAATTCAGTTAAAGTGCCAATTGTTTTTACACCCAGTTTATTAATACGTTCTGCTACTTCATCAATATATTCTTCAAGCTGTTTATATTGACCTTCAAAAAGTTTGTGAAGTTCCATAAAACTTTCACCGTTAACATTCCAGTGAAATTTTCTTGTTTTTATATAAAGAACCATTTCATCTGCCAATAATGTTGAAAGGAGGGAAGTAACGCTTTCAAGATGTTTTTCTGAGATGCCAATATTTAATTTCATAATATTTATTTTGTAAATCAAAAAGTTCAGTTTGTTTCCTTAAATAGATTCTTTAATGATTGAGTCTTCTTTAACTTGTAAGTTCTTTAACTGTTTTTCTATTGCGTTCATCATTGGCGGCGGGCCGCATACATAAAACAGTTTATCTAAACCGTTGCTGTTTTGTTTTATAAAGTCTTCAGTAATCATACCATTGGCATAACCTTCTGCTTTTTCATCGGAGAGGATATTTATGAAATTACTGCCAAGCATTTCTTTAAACTCATCTTCAAGTATAATATCGGCTTTTGTTTTATTGGCATAGATGAGTTTGTTAGCTCCTGTTTTATTTATTGACTGTAAATGCCTGAAAATGCAAATAAAAGGGGTAATTCCTGCACCTCCTGCAATAAATACACCCTCACCTTTATATGTAATAGCTCCAAATACTTCGTGCAGAATTAGTTCATCATTTTCTTTCAGTTGCAGAAGCTGGTTTGTAACACCTTTGTGTAACGGATATGTTTTAATTGTAAATTCAAGATAATCTGCACCGGGTAAACATGTGAATGTGAAAGGTCTTTTTTCTTCTTGCCAGCCAATTTTATTAATAGCAATTTCTGTAGCCTGCCCTGGTTTAAAACTAAAATTTTGCGGTTTGTCAGTTGTAATTTTCAGTACATCATGCGTAACTTTTTCAATTGATTTTACTTTCACATTTGTTTCACTCATTGATATTATTTTGATGCAGTTCCGTTCGTATTTATTTTAAATTTTTCAGGAAACTGTTTTATAATACCATCAGAAAGCATGAAAGACATTTTAAGCACCTCATCATGTACTTTTTGAAAAGCAATTACATCAGCTTCATAATTTTTCTTAATTCGCTGTTGCATCTGATCGTTAGTTAATTCAAGCTGCTTATGCATCATTTGTTTCATTTCATCCAAAGGCCATTCAGGATTTATTTTACTGAAAAATCCGGAAATTTCATTTGCATTTAAATACCATCTTTTATTTGCATCTTCAAAAAGGTTGCTGTTTCCTGATGTTGCTGCATTTATTATTTCAGCATATATAAGATTGTGTTTATTGAGTAAATTACTTAATCTACTACCGGCTTCATTACCGTAATAAGGTTTAATTGTATTGCCAATTTCAATTTCATTTTCTTCAAGTTGATTTACAGCTTGTTCTTTTCCAGGAAGGTCATCAACCAGGCAGAGTATAATATTTCTTGTCCAGGTAACTTGTTCTTCCCATAGCTGGCTTAAGTTGGTTCTTAATTCAACTGCCGGGTCTATAGCGATCGAAATTTTGGTAGTCAATTTTAATTTTGCCTCTTCATTTCCTTTATAAGCTGTAAAACCAAAAAGGATAATAAGGCCAACAACCTGTAAGGAAGTTGAAATCTGATCTTTAGATAGGCGTCTCATGTAAGTTAAAATTTGCCAGTGAATGATTTTTCACTCTTAAGCAAAGATGAATACTTTCATTGCTGAAAGAGTTACAAAACTTCAAAAAAGATTTACATTATTCACACTTTTTGATGCGGAGTTTTTGCCGGTTTATTTACAGAAATAAAGATCCGAAAACGTAAAAAAAATAGGGCTGTTGAAATCAACAGCCCTGGTTATAAAAAGAACCCTCAACCCAAAATTTATTTGTTAATAAGAAGTTTTAAGCTCAACTCTTCTGTTTTTTGCACGTCCAAGAGTTGTATTGTTATCTGCAATTGGAATGCTTTCACCATAACCTGTAGCAGTTAACCTCGATTCTGAAATTCCCTTTTCAATTAAGTATTGCTTTACAGTTTCCATACGTTTTTGTGATAACGTTAAGTTATATTCATCTGTTCCTTTGCTATCTGTATGCCCACCAATGGTTAAATTAGCTGTTTCATATTCTTTTAAAATAAGTACTAATTCATCTAATTTTTCCAGTGCAGAAACTTTTAGTTTATCACTGTTTGTTTCAAAGAAAAGTTTACTGGCTATTTGAGTAATCTTTTTTTCTACTTCAGGTGTAATTTCCGGGCAACCTTTATTTGTAATGGTGCCTTTTATGTTAGGACAACGGTCATTTAAATCAGCTACACCATCTCCATCAGAATCAGGACAACCTTTTAAACTTGCCGGGCCAGCCATATCAGGGCAAAGATCATCTTCGTTCATAATGCCATCTTTATCGTTATCAATTGAACAACCATTTGCATCAACTTTGTAACCTGATTTTGAATTTGGACATTTATCATCAACGTTAGCTACACCATCGTTATCACTATCAGGACAACCTCTTAAACTTGCCGGGCCAGCCATATCAGGACAACGATCATCTTTATCTGCAATGCCATCCATATCCTTATCAGGGCAACCATTTAATGCCATTGTTCCAGCTACATCAGGGCATGCATCTAAATAATCAGCTACACCATCAGTATCTTTATCAAGAGGACAGCCGGTTTTATCAACTGCTACACCTGCTGGTGTGTCGGGACATTTATCATTACGATCAGATACTCCATCATTGTCTGCATCTTTTTTGTTTCCAAAATTAAATGTGAGCCCAGCTGTATGAAACAAATAAGAATCGTTCTTTCCAGCAGTTACTCCGTCTCTTTTATCTGCACGGGAAAAAAGAAAAGTTTCCTGAATGTTAAAATTAACAGTAGGTCCTAACCTGAAGTTTATACCACCACCAGTTGAAGGAGCTACAAAATCAGTTCTTTTTCTTGCAAATGCTTTTTTATCATACATCATACCTCCAATACCAACAAAAACATATGGCCTTACAGCCGCTTCTGGTGCTAATAAATTATACTTTAAGTTTAATGTTGCTGTAGTAACGTCATTTAAAAATCTGCCTGATGGACGATTAAAACCAATTTTGCCTCTGGTAGCCATAAGGTTTAAATCAAAATATTTTCCCAGGAATGTTGATACTGAAATGCCACCTAAACCATAGAATGCCATATCTGTTTTATAAAAATCATTTCCCAAATCTCCTTTGTACTGGCTGGCTCCGCCCAGTAAACCGATGTTCCACTTCTTGTCTTCTGTTTGTGCATTTGAAAGAAATGTAAATGCAGAGCAGATACATATAAACAATAATTTTTTCATTAATCTTTTTTGTTTTTAATATGCTGCAAAGGTGAGCGTAATCGTTAACTGAGGTATTACACAATTCAAATAAAGATTTACATCATTCACATTAACCCATTATATGAACAGATCATATTGATAAGCTCAAACAATCGTTTATAAAAAATTAAAATAGAGTAAAGAGGAGTTGCTTTTTTTCAGATTGAGAATGGCAGGGTATACCTGAAGAAGTTGACGAAAGCTTTATTTAATTGAACAACTCATGTTGGTAATAACAATTTTCAATTATTTATATGTGGGTAAGCTTTTTCAAAATGAAATTTGTGCTGCAAAAGTCATTAGCTAATAAAAAGCAAAGGTTCTGGTTGTATTCAAATATCTTCAAGCGGTTTACGCTTTTTATATTTCAGCTTTTTAAAGTAGGAGGGAGTTAAACCAGTAACTTTTTTAAATTGGTTCGATAAATGAGCTACGCTGCTGTAGTTGAGTTTGTAGGAAATTTCAGTAAGATTGAGTTCATCATACAAAAGCAATTCTTTTACCTTTTCAATTTTGTGAGCTATAATATAGTTTTCAATGGTAGTGCCGGTTGTTTCTGAAAAGAGATTTGCAAGGTATGTGTAATCATGATTAAGCCTTGAACTGATAAATTCTGAATTTTTAATTTTTAGCCAATCATCATCATAATGAATCATTTCAACAATAATGTTTTTTATTTTTTCAATTAAAACTGCTTTTTGATCATCCATCAATTCTAATCCTGATTTTAATAAAGCAGTTTTTAATTGAGTTCGTTGATCTATGCTAAGTGCTTGCTGTATTTCTACTTCACCCAGTTCAACAAAAATATAATTGATGCCAAGCTTCTTTAATTCTTCTTTCACAATCATTTTACAACGAAGGCTTACCATGTATTTAATAAAAATTTTCAAAATAAAAGTTGCTTAATTTAAAAAGGTTGTTTAATTTCTTTCAGATTTACTTTCAGGCATTTTGCGATTTAGAGTATAGCTGAAAATATAAGAGGCAGTTTGAGTTTTTGAAGTCAAATCTGTTAAACTAAGGTAACGATAAATCTCTTGTTTCGTATCTCAAATAAGTCAAAGATATATGTATATCCTTTCAGCTCTGATATGTTGTATCCGTAAGGGTTTTAATCAATTCAATTTTTTATTCTTTCGCAAAAAAAACCGGATATTAAAATCCGGTTTTTTTAAAATTGATTTAATTAATCAATCCTGAAAGATATTTTACACACACATCCATAAGTTGTTACTTTCCCATCTTTTACATGTGCTTTAATGTCTTGTACATAAACAGAATCAATATTACGGATTGTTTTAGATGCTTCTTCAACAGCAATGCGTATGGCATCATCTATTCCTTTTTCTGAAACAGCTATTACTTCAATTACTTTAACAATGGGCATAATTTTTCATTTAGTTTGTAATAAATAAATTAACTACGTTAAGGTAGGAAATGAAAGGAATAAACACAAGAAGAAATGTGAATACTTAAAAAAGAAAGTTCATGTTAATAATCTTCAGAATGAAGTTTATAAACTTAGTTTTGAATTCAAATTCCGGAAAAGGGAAATTATCTTCTGTAACCACCTCCGCCACCGCCAGATTTACTTCTGTCTTCAGCTTCTTTAACTACAAGAGGCTTTTTGTTCTTACCAAGCGTAATGTCGTTTAATAACTCAATGGCGTCTTTACCGTCTTCAGCATTTTTCATTGTTACAAAACCAAAGCCACGGCTTTTACCCGTTTCTCTGTCTATTGTAACTTTAGCCGAAACTACCGGACCAAATTTTTCAAAAATTTCTTCCAGTTCTGCATCATCGAGATCGTAGGGGAGTCCTGCAACAAATATATTCATAGTGGTTGTTAAACTCAAATGTACGAACTAATACGAAATGATGCTTTATTTGGCCGAATTAATAATAAATAATCCGATTTCGGAAAGCTTTTTTAGTATAAACACTGATAATGAAATTAACTTATTTCAATTTGTTGATATTATTAAAAGTTAAGGTATATGTAAACAATCTTAATCTCTGAACTCCTGGGAAAACATAAACCTGTTATTTCCTCCATCCATAATTCCAATTCCTACCCGTTTAAATGCCGGATTTAAAATGGCTGCTTTATGACTGGGTGAGTTCATCAATCCTGTATGAGCTTCGGCAAGTGTTTTTGCAAAGGCAAGATTTTCACCGGCTTTCTTATAAATAATATTTGCATTTTTCATTCTTTGAAAAGGGTTTAAACCTTCTGGAGTTACATGAGCAAAATAACCTCTGTGAAACATATCTGTTGAATGTGCTCTTGCAACCTGCTTCAACTTTTCATCTATCTTAAGCAATGCTATTCCCCGCTTATGCCTTTCTTCATTAATCAATAAAAACATTTCATATTCAAGATCGGGCCGTTCATAAGCGGTTTCAGTTTTAAAATCCGGTTCTGCTATTGTTGGCGATGTTGCCGCAGCAATTTTAGGAGTAAAGTAATTCTTAACCAGTGGTGTAATTTGTTCTTCAAATAAATGAGTATAAGGAGTAAAAGTGGTTGTTATTTCACTCTTGGTTGCCTCATTACTTATGTTATCAAACATTGAGAACGTAAGTAAGCGCCCAATAATTAAGCTGAGAACAATACCCATTAAAAGCCCCGGTACAATTCCTGAAATTTTGTTTGCGAATGTTTTGCCGGTTTGAGGTTCATCTCTTTTAAATGCCCATCGCTGCAACATTGAAAGAAGTAAATACATGCCGGTAAAAACAAATAGAA
>DAIOWB010000020.1:3650-20199 GCA_036758725.1 Lacibacter sp. | reverse complement strand
CCGGTTTTAATAATTTCATCTTCATTCTGAAATTTTGAGAAATCCAGAATGCCTTCATTTTTTTCGGTTATTGAAGTATTGGTAAACTTTAAAATAGAACGTACGTATGGGCTTAAGTCGGTATAGTGAAGAAATCCGTCTTTCTCAAAACCTACATCCACAAAAGCAGCATTCATACCAGGCACCAGTTTTTTTACTTTGCCCAAGTACAAATCACCAACAGTAAAACTGGCATCATGACTTTCCTGATGCAGTTCTACCAATTTTTTATCTTCTAATAAAGCGATTTCCACCCCGGTTGGGGCAGCATTTATGATCAGTTCCTTATTCACTTGATACGTCGTTTAAATTGAACCATTCTTACTTCACCTGATCTTGAAGGAATACACCGTAAACAGCATGAGTATACAAGCAAGCAGACAAATTTCTGTTTCGGCCATAGCGAAGAAGAGTCCCGGTTAACCGGGACTCCGTTCAATTGAGAAGATTATTTCTTATTCTTCTTATGACGGTTCTTTCTTAAACGTTTCTTCCTTTTGTGCGTAGCAATTTTATGACGCTTTCTTTTTTTACCGCAAGGCATAGTTAATAATTTTTACGTTCGTTAAAAATCAGTTTATAATAACTTAATGTGTTCTTCTATTTGCTTAATCATCTCAGGGTTGGTTCGAAACTTTTTTTGAGTTTCTAGCAACTTGATTGTTTTTAAAAACTGCAGGTACCATTTTTTTGAACTTGCTTTATCTCCGCTTTGTTCATAGGCATCTGCCAATCTTAGCATGGCATCAATGTTTTGTGGTTCAAGCTGTAATACTTTTTCAAAACGCTCAATAGCTTTAGGCCATTGTGCACTTACAAAAGAACCAACACCCAACATATAATTTGCATATGCATTATCAGGGTTTTTTGTAACCACTTCCCTAATTAAACCAATACCCTTCATGGGAGGGTCGTTTCCAGCGGCACCAAAAAAATAAGTACTTCCAAGTCCTATTTTAGTAGAATCGTTCTGGGGATTTAATTCAAGGGCTGTTTCAAATAACTCTTTTGCTTCTTTGGCCATCCAAACCTTTAAAGGCTGTTCTTCAACGGTTTGTAATTCAGCCAGTAACAAATGGGCAGCAAAGGTGAGATTTTTCTCTGACTTTTCCAACTTAGCTGCTTCACCAATATATTTTACATAAGGTACAAAGGCACCAACTGAATCTTTCCAGAAGTTTGAAAGCTGTTTGTAAACATTTATTTGTTGATTTTTTACATCGCCCCGCACCACCGAATTTTCCCATTCAAGTACTTTTTTAAGCTGGTAAGGGGTAAGCCTTTTTTTAGCCAGGCTAAGCATTGTATCAAAACTCAAACCCGGTTGCTGTTGATTGGTTGCTGAAACAGCGGGTTTTGAAGAGGCTGGCTTATTTTCAGCACTGAATCTACCAAAGAAATATAAAAGAAAAACTGCTGAAATAGCAGCAGTTACGAGAATGATTTGTTGCCTGTTCACTATTAAAAATTGAGTTGCAAAGCTACAGGATGAACAGCATTAATTATGAATAGTTTGAAAAATCAGGCTTTATTGTGCTGATTTTTAACCTCCTGAACAAATTCTTTGGCTGGTTTAAATGCAGGAATATAGTGTTCAGGGATATGAACGGCTGTATTTCTTTTAATATTGCGTCCAATTTTTGCAGCTCTTTTTTTGGTAATAAAACTGCCAAACCCACGAATATAAATATTCTGACCGGCTGATAATGAATCTTTTACCTCTTTAAACATGGTTTCAAGTGTAACAAGAACATCTACTTTTGGTATGCCTGTTTTTTCTGAAATTTGGTTGACAAGATCTGCTTTTCTCATGTGGTTGATTTTAAGGGTTGTATTTTAATACTTTAAAGATGAGAAAATTATTTTAAAAAAAGAAAAAAAACAACGAAAAAAACAAGAATAACTTGTTGATAATGAATAAACAACGAATTCGCAATTCTTCATTTTATTTGCCTGGCATTAAAAACAACTAACAGAACACGAAATCATAAATGAATAAAGAAACCTTTTTTAAAAAGCAATTAATTCATTGGCATCAAACAAAAAACAAAAGACAACTTCCCTGGAAGGAAGAAAAAGATGTTTATAAAATATGGTTAAGTGAAATTATTCTTCAGCAAACAAGAGCAGGGCAGGGTGAAAAATATTATAAGTCGTTTATTGAAAATTATCCAACTGTAAATGATTTAGCTTCAGCAAGTTTGGATGAAGTATATAAATTATGGGAAGGTTTAGGTTATTACAACCGTTGCAGAAATTTACACGAATCGGCCCGTACAATTGTTTTGGAACTTGATGGAAAATTTCCGGATAGTTATGAAGCTATTCTGAAATTAAAAGGTATTGGTCCCTATACAGCAGCAGCTATTTCCTCTTTTGGTTTTAATTTACCCCATGCAGTAGTTGATGGAAATGTGTACCGGGTATTAAGCCGTTTTTTTGGAATTGATCTGCAGGTTGATTCTACTGAAGGGAAAAAAGTATTTCAGCAACTGGCACAAAAATGTTTAGATGAGTTACAGCCTGCCCAATATAACCAGGCTATTATGGATTTTGGAGCTACGGTATGCAAGCCTGATAATCCTTTATGTAAAGAATGCCCTTTTAAGAAAAAGTGCATTGCTTTTCAAACAAATATGGTTTCTTCTTTACCCGTTAAAAAAAAGAAGATTAAACAAAAACACAGATGGTTCTTATTTTTTCTCATGAGTTATCGTGGTAAAATAGCTGTACAGAAACGAAGATCAAAAGATATCTGGGCTAATTTATATGAATTTCCAAATGTTGAATTTACCAGCGAAAAAGAATGGAATCATGCAGTTAATAATATTCAGGAGTTACGTCATCCGGTATTAAAAAAAAGTGGTTTAAAAAAGGCAAAACTCTTTAGTTATTCTGCAAAGCAGCAACTCAGCCATCAAACAATTCATGCAAAAGCAGTTTTTTTGAAATTGAATTCTTTATCTGAGAAAAACGCTGAAAATTTCCTTTGGAAAACAAACAGGCAGGTCACGGATTTATCATTTCCTAAAATTATCAGGGATTTGTTAGCGGAAAATGAGCTTAAATTATTTATGTCAATTAATAAAACAGTTGTTTAAAAAACGTAATTTAGAAGTAAATAAAACAGATCGCTCAACTATCAATTTCTCATTCAATAAAACTTATACGTATGAGAGGAGTTAACCGTGTAATGCTTATAGGCAATCTTGGAAAAGATCCTGAAATTCAGGTGCTGGAAGGAAATATATCTGTTTCAAAATTCCCGTTAGCCACCACTGAAACATTTAAAGACCGCACAGGAAAGTTAATTAGCCAAACAGAATGGCATACTGTAGTTTTATGGCGTGGGCTTGCAGAGTTATCTCAGAAATATCTTCACAAAGGAAGTCTTGTATATATTGAGGGTCGTTTAAAAACCAGAAGCTGGGAAGATAAGGAAGGTGTAAAAAAATATGCAACAGAAGTGGTAGGAGATAATTTAATTATGCTTGATAAAAGATCTGATGGACATGGCAAACCCGATTCACCTGAACATATAGGAGGAATTGATGATGACGATCTTCCGCCAATAGGTGAACCAGGTCATGAATTACCTTTTTAGTTTATTCCGTTGATATTGATACTTTTGCTTCGCCTGTAAGCTATTGTTCATTTAATCTTGATGTTTTGGATTATCACCCGTTCTGTATTTCATATTTCCTTTCACTTAAACCAGTTTTGCTGGCTATTAATACACAGTCAGTAACATTATTGGTTGTATTTTTTATCGTTTTTATTTTTCTTTCATTTGTTGTTAGCGGTGCCGAAGTTGCTTTTTTTTCACTCAGGTTTAAAGATCTGAACATGATTAAAACAAAGCAGGAGCCTTCTGCAAAAAGGATTGTTCATTTACTTGAAGAGCCAAAGATTTTACTCACTGCATTGTTCAGCGCTAACATTGTTTTAAAAGTTGCAATTATATTTCTCTCAAACTTTCTCATTGATGAAATGTTTAAGCTGCAACACAATATTTTCTGGGTTGAGTTACTGCTCAAAGCAATTGTAATAACATCTTTTATTTTGCTTTTTTGTGAAATATTACCCAAGGTTTGGGCATCACAGAATAATGTATTCTTTGCTTATTTTGCCAGTTGGTGGATTGATTCATTAATTTATCCATTGTTTAAATCAACCGGCAACCTCCTTGCAGATTATACTGATGGATTTGAAAAAAAGCTGGATAAATATCAAACCACAACAATTAAAAACGAAGAGCTTGAATATGCCATTGACCTGATGAGTGAAGAAGAAGCCACGATAGAAGAAAAACAAATTTTAAAAGGTGTGCAAAACTTCAGCAACATTACTGTTAAGCAAATCATGCGGTCTCGTTTAGATGTTAGTGGCATTGCATTTAATTCAACTTTTAATGAAGTAATGCAACGTATAGAAGAACTGCATTACAGCAGGCTTCCGGTTTATAAAAACAACCTGGATGAGGTAGTGGGAATTTTACATACCAAAGATTTACTACAACATTTAAACGATTCGAATGAATTTCACTGGCAGCAATTAATGCGTACACCGTTTTTTGTGCCTGAGCAAAAGCTGATAGAAGATCTGCTAAAAGAATTTCAGCATAAACGTATCCATTTTGCAATTGCGGTAGATGAATTTGGAGGCACAAGTGGGATTGTTACTATGGAAGATATCATTGAAGAAATAATCGGAGAAATTAAAGATGAGTTTGATGATGAAGAAAGCATCAATAAAAAAATTGATGAGTACAATTATATTTTTGAAGGAAAAACCATGATTCATGATGTGTGCCGCACAATGAATATTCCAACAGATACATTTGAATTGGTAAGAGGCGATAGCGAATCATTAGCTGGTTTAATTCTTGAACTGGGTGAAAAACTGCCCAAAGTAAATGATGTAATTGAGACAGGTGATTTCCAGTTTACAGTAATTGAAGCAGCCCGAAACAGAATTGAAAAAGTAAAAGTAACCATCAAACCCAAGCTGAATTAAAAAATGAAATTTCAAACTCAACCTTTTTTTTACATTTTACTTATTGCTATTTATTTTTCTTCATGTAATTCTGATCCACGGCCCAGGCCCAAAGGTTATTTTCAAATCAATTTACCTGAGAAAAAATATGTTTTATTTGATGAAGCCGGTTATCCTTATTCATTTGAATATCCTGTTTATGGTAAAGTAATTAAAGACAGTACTTTTTTTGAAGACCAGCCGGAAAATCCGTTCTGGGTGAATCTGGATTTCCCAACACTGGGCGGAAGAATGTATCTGAGTTATAAAACCATTGGCGGAAAAAATAAATTTGATTTACTGGTACAGGATGCTTTTAAAATGACCAATAAGCATACATTGAAAGCTACTTCTATTGATGAAATTCCTGTTAAAGGCGGACAGGGTGTTACAGGTTTTATTTTTGATGTGGGAGGAAATGCAGCAACAGGAAAACAATTTTTTGTAACAGACAGTGCCAAACATTTTCTGAGAGGTGCTTTGTATTTTGATGCCACTCCTAATTATGATTCCATACAACCGGTTGAACAGTTTTTATATAAAGACATGCAGCACCTGATTGAAACATTGAAATGGAAGAATTGATTTGATTTAGTTATGCATAATCAAGTCTTTTATTACTCTTTTTTATAAACAGGTTGCTGAAAAGCATTTACCAAGCGAATCCACTACCTGCACTTATCTTTGCCAAAAGCAGTGAATGATAGTTATTGATCATATTTCAATCAGTGACCAGGTTGTGGAAGAACAGTTTGTTTGTGATTTAAACAAATGTAAAGGTGGCTGTTGTATTGATGGGGATGCCGGTGCTCCATTAACCAATGATGAACTAAAAGAGGTGAATGAAGCTTATCAAACAGTAAAACATTTATTAAACGATGAATCTATTCGAATTATAGAGCAGGAAGGAAATTATGTTTACGACAGGGAATTCGGATGGGTAACGCCAACCATCAGCAATGGTATGTGTGTGTATGGATTGGTTGATGAAAAAGGAATAGTAAAATGTTCGTTTGAACAAGTATACAATGAAGGGAAAACAAAATGGAAGAAACCTATCTCCTGTCATTTATATCCAATTAAAATCGGGAAAAGTAAACTCACCAACCAGGAATATATTAATTATGAACCAAGAGATCTCATGTGCAATCCCGGTTGTGCATTGGGAGAAAAACTGAAAGTACCTGTTTATGTTTTTTTGAAGGATGCATTGATTCGGAAATACGGTGAGGATTTTTATGAAGTACTTACTCAGATTGCAGAACAGTATTACAACGAAAAGAGAAATATGCACTAGAATAAATGAGGTATCAAAAAGAACCAATTTATCATGAAACGGAAACAAACTTTGATATAACTTTTAATTAATGAGCCTTATAAGTTAATTTTATTTTTATGAGTGAAACGGCTTCAAAATTTTTAGCAAAGAGTACAATCAAAGCGGCTGATTTAGATCACCGGCGAACAATTAATTTCAACATAGGCAAGTATAATTCAAAAGTGCCTGAAGGAAAACAGCAGTTTACACAATTACTTACTGCACGTGAACGGGCAAAGAATATAAAATGGCGTGCACTGGAAACATTGGATCAGCAACTCGAAGAATTTGAATTGCAGTTTACACGACGTGGCGGAAAGGTTATTTGGGCTGAAAATGCTCTACAGGCTTGTGAAGAAATATTAAAAATATGCCAGGCAAAAAATTGCAAAACGTTGGTGAAGAGCAAGAGCATGGCCACAGAAGAAATTCATTTAAATGAATTTTTAGAAAAGAACCAAATTGAAAGTGTAGAAACAGATTTAGGCGAATACATTCAACAACTGGATGGTGAACCACCTTATCATATTGTTACACCGGCTATGCATAAAAGCAAAGAAGATGTAGCTAAATTATTTGCTCAAAAATTAGGTACTGATCCAAATGCCACTCCTGAACAATTAACATTAGTAGCCAGAAAAATTTTGCGTGAAAAATATGTACAGGCAGAAGTAGGAGTTACCGGTGCTAATTTTATTTTAGCCGATGTTGGAGCTGTTGCTGTTACAGAAAATGAAGGCAATGCAAGATTAAGTTGTGCTTTTCCAAAAACACATATTGTTATTGTAGGTATAGAGAAAATGTTACCAAGCATTACTGATCTTGGATTGTTCTGGCCATTGCTTTCAACTTATGGCACAGGCCAACTGATAACCGTGTATAACAGTATTATTCTTGGGCCTAAACAACCCAATGAAGCAGATGGCCCTGAAGAGATGTATGTAATCTTACTTGATAATGGAAGAACCAATGTGTTGAAGAATCCTGAAATGAGAGAAAGTTTGTATTGCATTCGTTGTGGCGCTTGTTTAAATGCCTGCCCTGTTTATAAAAATATTGGGGGTCACAGTTATGGTACTACTTACAGCGGACCGATAGGACAAGTGATAACTCCTCATTTACAGGGAATGGAAGAAAATAAGCATTTAAGTTTTGCTTCTTCTTTATGTGGTAATTGTACAGAAGTTTGTCCTGTAAGAATTAATATTCATGAATTGTTATTGGAAAACAGGCACGAGTCTGTTGAACAAGGATTATCATCATTTGGGGAACGCATGGCATGGAAAGTTTGGAAAGCCGCTTCGTTAAAAAGAAAGTTGATGAATATGGGGAAAAGCAAAATGAAAAACTGGATGATTAACCATTTTGTAAAAGACTGGACCAAACACCGTGGCAATTTAAATTTTCCTGAAAAAAGCTTTAACCAGTTATGGCAGGAAAAAAATTTTTAAAATGTTTTGTAACTTGTAATAAAATAACAAACATGCAACAACTGTTTACAGCACACATTGAAAAAGATGATGAAACAGGATTTTTTATAGGCGTAGTTCCTGCTGTTCCGGGGGCACATACACAGGCAAAAACTCTTGATGAACTTCATCTTCGTTTACAGGAGGTGTTGGAGCTTTGTCTTTCATCAATGACAGATGACGAAAAAAAGGAACTTCCGCATTTTATAGGTATTCAGCAAATTGCAATTGCTGTATGAGTAAACTCCCCATGATTTCTGCTAAGGAACTGGAAAAAATCCTCTTCCGTTTAGGATTTGAAGAAATAAGGCAGAAAGGAAGTCATAAATTCTATAAACATTCAGATGGCCGTTATACAACTATTCCACATCATCCGGGAGAAGATTTATCAAGGCCACTCATCAGAACCATTTTAAAGCAAATAGATCTTGATACTGATGAGTATATTCTTATGCTTAATCAGAAATAAGCATGCTTGTTTATACACCCCATATTACTCCCCGGTTTAAATATGTACTTCAGTATTTCAATGAGAAATTATTTGTTGATGCAACAGTTACAGATGATTTAGATTATTATAGTTCATCAGCTGATTTAAAATTGAATTACTCTGATGAACGAATTGATAAGGGTGAATTTTTTATTCAGCAAACAGGTTTGTTGCAACAACAAACCATCAGTAAACAATTTATTGAATGCTTTGAATGGAAAGAAACAAAAGCATTTTTTAAAACGGATGATGATTTAGGGTTTGATATATTCTCTGCCGTTTTTTATTTACTTACCCGGTATGAAGAGTACAGGGAACATGAACCAGATGAATATGGACGCTATGCTCACTGGAATTCATTGGCATGGAAAGAAGGGTTTTTAAATAAACCAATGATTGATTGCTGGATTTATGAGTTAAAAAAACTGCTTACCGTGAAGTTCCCAACTTTCAACTTTCAACTTTCAACTTTCAACTTTCTGCCTACTTACGATATTGATATTGCCTGGAGTTTTAAACATAAAGGTATCTTACGCAGCATAGCGGCATCAGTAAAAAAACCTTCAACTGTTTTTCAACGCTTAAAAGTTGCACAGGGAAAAGAAAAAGATCCGTTTGATAGTTATGATTGGCTGCAGCAGATTCATGAAACAAATAAATTGCATCCGCTTTATTTTTTTCCTGTTGCTTCACAAAAGAGTGTATTGGATAAAAATATTTCACCAAAGTCAGTTGCATTAATTCAATTGATCAAATGGTTAAATCAAGAAGCCGGAGTTGGGTTGCATCCTTCTGTTTATAGTCATACGGCAAAAGAAAATTTGTTAAAAGAAAAAAACACGTTACAACAAATCATTCAGCAAACTGTAACAAAAAGCCGGTATCATTATTTATTATTTCATTTACCTCATTCTTACCGTGAGCTGCTTGCTGCCGGTATTACAGACGATTATAGTATGGGTTATGGTACAGTTAATGGTTTCCGTGCTTCCACCTCTAATTCATTTTTGTGGTATGACCTGGAAAATGAAGAAACCACTTTGCTACGTTTACATCCGTTTGCATTTATGGAAGCGAATAATTTTTATGAATTACATCATACAGTTGAAGAAGCTCATGCTGAATTAAGACAATTGTTAACAGAGGTTAAAAAAGTAAACGGAACTTTTATCACTATATTTCACAACCACTTACTGGGAACAGATAAAATGTTTACCGGTTGGAGAGAAATGTATGAAGAGTTTTTAAGCGAAATAAACGTTGGCAACGTTTTAGCAGCTGATTGATCTCGTTTATTGTTTTTTTGAACTTTGGCAAAGTTAAATTTACTTCTGTTCATTTTTTGATCCCTGCAACATCTGCATTAATTCATTCATCTCCGGTTCACTTAAATAGCGCCACTTTCCAACAGCCAGGTTTCCCAATTGAATATTCATAATACGAACACGCTTTAAACTGATTACATCATAACCAAAAACTTCACACATTCTTCTTATCTGCCTGTTGAGTCCTTGTTTGAGAATGATTGAAAACGTTTTACCACTCAATGTCCGCACTTTACAGGGAAGGGTTACGGTATCAAAGATGGGAACACCTTTGCTCATTTTTGCTGCAAAATCAGGAGTTAATTTTTTATTGACTGTAACAATATATTCTTTCTCGTGTTCATTGCCGGCACGTAGAATTTTATTTACAATATCACCATTATTGGTTAAAAAAATCAAACCTTCAGAATCTTTGTCCAATCGACCAATTGGAAATATACGTTTGGGATGATTTATGAAGCGGATGATATTGGTTCTGTCTTTTTCATCTGTGGTAGAGGTAATATTCAATGGTTTATTAAATGCTATAATAAACTGATTTTGTTTTTGAGTTGATTTTACTTTCAGTAATTCATCATCAATATGTACTTTGTCAACAGGGCCAACTTTAAAAGTAGCTTTTGCCACTTTCCCATTAATTGTTACACGGCCTTGCTCAATTAATTTATCTGCTTCTCTTCTTGAGCAATAGCCTGTTGCACTAATGTATTTATTAAGACTTATTTTTTCTTCGGGTTGTGTCATGAATGAGAGATGAATTTAATTATCCATGATGTCAAGATGTTCATTAGCTGATTTTTTAAAAGCTTTATTTACCATGTACACGCCATATAAAGTTACCAGTCCGCCAACAATTAAAAGTGTAGTTAATTTTTCATCAAAAATTAAAGCGCCTAACAATACAGCTACCAGTGGATTAATGTATGCATAAATACTGGCCTGCTCTGTTGGCAGGTTTTGTAATGAATAGAGATAACAAACAAAAGCAATGAGTGAACCAAAAATTACGAGGTATGCAATGGCCAGCCACGACTCTTTTGGAATTTCAGTTAGTGGCAATGCATTTTTATCAAAATAGGATACAAACAATAAAACCAATCCGGCAATTACCATTTGAAAACCAAGACCAAAGTATGGATTGAAATGTACTGCATGTTTTTTTGTATATAATGATCCAAAAGCCCATGTCCATGTGGCAATAATGGAAATAATAATTCCAAAACGAAAATCCGGTTCTAAGAAATCAAGAAGGTGGTCATAAAAAATGATACATACTCCAACAAAGCCAAGAATTAAACCTACAATTGCTTTAGTTGGAATTTTTTCTTTGCTGGAAAATAAACCAATAATCACCAGCCATAAAGGAAAGATGGCACCAATAATAGCACCCAATCCTGCTGAAATATATTTTACGCCCCATGTGCTGAGGCCATTGCTGCATATAAAATTTAAAAAGGCAAGAATAATTAATGGAGTAAGATCTTTTAATCTTGGAAGCGGAGCCCGTTTAAAAAAAAAGAATAATAAATAGCAGCTGCCTCCAATAAGTTGCCTGATGCCTGCCATTTGCAAAGCTGGCATATGCTTTACGCCTTGTTTAGATGCCAGCCATGTTGTACCCCAAAGTATGCTTACAATTGCTAATGCAAAAATGGCTTTTGCCCTTGTGCTTTTTTTACCAATGGTTAAAGGATTAAAGGCCGATAAGCTTTTAAATGCATCAGTAGAATTTGTAAACGCTTTATTGATATCAAATTTTGCCATTCATATCTCCAAAAAGGAAAAGGTATTTTAGAATTTTATTAAATTAATACTTTTCCTCATCAACTGAAATTATTTATACCGCTTTTTAATTATTCTATTTATCAGGCTCATCAAATAAATTGGCCTTGTGCATTGCATTGCCACTCCTTTGGGGAGGTTTGGAGGGGCCTAATGTTTAAAATGTCTTAAACCTGTAATTACCATGGCCAGGTTATTTTGTTTACAGTATTCAATGGAGTCGTTATCACGTATAGAACCACCGGGTTGTATAAAAGCAGTTATACCTGCTGCATGCCCTAACTGAACACAATCATTAAACGGAAAAAATGCATCACTCGCCATCACTGCACCGTTTAAATCAAAATGAAATTGCTTTGCTTTTTCAACTGATTGGCGCAAAGAATCTATACGGCTTGTTTGTCCGCAACCTTTGCCTACCAGTTGCTTATTTTTAATTAATGCAATGGCATTACTTTTTAAATGTTTGCAAATAATATTGGCAAATTTTAAATCTTCTTTTTCATTTTCAGTAGTTTCTCTTCCGCCAGTTTCTTTCCACTCAGTATAGTTGCCTTCATCTGTTTGCTGCACCAACACGCCATTGAGTAATGATTTGTACTGTTCTTTTTTATCGGGTTGATTTTTTAATTGCAATAAAATCCTGTTCTTTTTTGATTTTAAAACTTCCAGTGCATCCGCTGCAAAAGAAGGTGCAATTAATACTTCAAAGAAAATTTCATTTATTGCTTCAGCAGTGGATTTATCAATCTCTCCATTGCAAACCAACACACCACCAAATGCGCTCTCAGGATCTCCGGCAAGTGCAGCATCCCAACTTTCTTTAACCGTATTGCGTACAGCAACACCACAAACATTGGTGTGTTTAATAATGCCAAACCAATATTCGGAGTTCTGATTTAAATCCCCTCCTTTGGAGAGCCCGTCCCGATTGTTCGGGAGGTTTGGGGAGGCCTCTTTAATTAACTGTATGGCGGCATCCACATCTACCAGATTATTATAGCTTAATTCTTTTCCATTAAGTTGTATAAACAATTCATCAAGGTTGCCATAAAATCTTGCAGCCTGGTGAGGATTTTCACCGTAGCGTAAAATCTTTTCTTCTTTGTTGAAAGGAGTATCAATTGCTGATTGATGAAAATAATTGGAGATGGCTGTATCATATGCCGTACAAACATCAAAGGCTTTAATAGCAAAACTTCTTCTTTGTTCAAAAGATGTTTCTCCGTTTTGATTACGAAGCATTTCTTCCAACACTGCATATTCTTTTTTAGCTGCCAGCACCACTACATCTTTATGATTTTTTGCCGCAGCACGAATCATGGAAGGGCCGCCGATATCAATTTTTTCTATGATCAATTTCTCATCCGTAGTAGAAGCTACCGTTTCTTCAAAAGGGTAGAGATCAACAATAACCAGGTCCATTTCAGGGATATTGTATTGTTTCATTTCTTCTACATGTTGTGCATCATCCCGTTTACCAAGTATGCCACCAAATACAGAAGGGTGTAATGTTTTTACACGGCCACCAAGAATGGAGGGATAAGTAGTAAGATTTTCTACCGGAATAACAGGGATGCCCAGTTTTTCAATAAAAGCCTGTGTACCGCCTGTTGAATAGAGTATTACATTTTGTTGATGTAATAATTGCACAAGTGAATCCAATCCATCTTTGTAAAAAACCGAAATGAGCGCTGATTTAATTTTCTTCATGAAATGGGAAGTTAGAGTGTGGCCACAAAGAACCTGAGGCGCAGGGAACACGAAGAAATCTTTGTGCTACTTTCTGTCTTTGGGACTTTGTAGTGAAACTGTTTTTCGAGCCGCAAAGGTAGGGGTCTATAAATTCATCACAAAAGCACCTTGATCACTTGTGGAGAAACAGTTGAGATTTAATTTTTCACAGTCTCTTTTCCAGAGAGCTACTTTCCACTGCGGATTAGAACTGTCGAAGATGAGAAGCTTACAATCAACCGTTTTTAACAAGTCAGCAATAAAAAGACGTGGATTTTTTGAAATGATTACAATGTCAGCTTTTATTTTAGTTGAAAGAGGATCATACTGATAAGATTGATTGATATGGAGGATCTTTTTTCCATTTACCATCAATGAATTGTTTTGTGTTGATGGAATATAAAGTGGTGAATGATAAGTACGATAGAATATCCTTGATGGTTTGAGATGAAAGTTCCGTAAAAAACCATCCTGCAATAAAACAGCATCGCCTTTAAAGTGATATTGATCTCCTAACATAAAATCAACAGCCGATTGTTGGGATAGGTTATATACAATCAATTTCTTTTGTTGGCGGCTTTTATAAATGGAAAAACTTTGCAGCATAAAGAATAAAACCAAAAACCCTAAGCTCCATTTCAATGCTTTTGCTTTCTTCTGTAACAACCAGATGGCGGTAGCTGCAATAAATAAATAAAGTAAAATTGTTTGAGCAGGGTTGTGCTGAATTCCATCAGTTACAGCAAATGAAAAATGATCAACCCATGTAATAAATCCATTCATCCATTTTAATAAATAAGTAAGAACAAAGCCAACCATAAATGCAAGTGCAGGTAAAAATGACAAAACAATTAAAAGGATTTCGCCAAACAAAATTAAACTGCTCAAGGGTACAGCCACAAAATTAGTAATGAGAAATAAATTTGGTGCCTGGTGAAAATGATACATACAAAGAGGAAGTGTAAGTATTTGAGCTGATAGTGTAACAGCGGTAAGCTGCCACATTTTATCAAGCAATTTGTTTTCAACATCAAACCAATTGTAAATTGGTTTCATAAATAATACAATACTTAATACCGCTGCATAAGAAAGTTGAAAACCAACATCCCATAAAAAGAATGGATTGTAGCAAAGCAATACAAAAGCTGAAGCAGCCATGCTGTTATAAATATTTCCTTTCTTGTTAAATAAATCTCCGGCAGCAATAGCAGTAAACATAATAGCAGATCTTAATACCGATGCACCGGCACCTGTAAGTAAACTGAAAATCCATAAGAATGAAATGGCCAGTACAGGTTTTAACCATTTGAGCTTTTTACTTCTGTCAAATGGTTTTAAAAGAAAAAGTAATAACCAGTAAATTAAACCCAGATGTAAACCACTGATGGCAATAACATGCACCACACCTGTATTGCTATATGCCTGCACCAGATCTCGGTCGAGATCATCACGGTAACCAATGAGCAAGGCTTCTGCAACACTTACTTCCTGCTCGCCTTTAATATGTAAGCGAAGAATACGAAGGATGTAATCTTTTGTACTGTACATCCATAACCAGAAAGCAGATGTTTGATTTATACCTGTAATTACATAATCTGCTTTTTTTAAAAACAACTGATGGGTAATGCCATTAAATAATGCATAGCGTTTGTAATCAAAACCACCGGGATTGCCGGCATTTTTAATTTCCAGTAAAGATTTATTGGTTGCTATAACAGAGCCATAGTTTAATGCAGTTACTGAACTGTCTTTCTGAAAATAAAGCATGATGTTTCCTTTTACCTTCATTGCTTTTCCATTTTGCTGAATGGAAACAAATTCAGCTAGGGCTTTATATGTTTTTTGTTTTTCAGTTAAGGGTTCCAGTAAACGTAATTGAACAAGATCGCCGGTTTTATATTTATGTCCCACCCAATTTTGCTGATGATTGATTTGCTTTAACCATGTAAATAAAATGGCAAAGGCAATCAAAAGAAGGGAAATACAAGTGCCGGGTATCCAACTCAGAAAAAACTTATTCTTATCACTTGAAATTGCAAATAAAATGAGAAGCGGTACAGCTGAAATAAATACATACACCGCAGCCATCCAATGCAATGAAAAATACCAGCCGCAAATAATACCAATTGCAAGCGGAAGCAGTAGCCTTAAGAAAGGAATGTTTTTCCAGATGGGGATCATGGGTAAAATGCTGATGGAGTTAAGATACAAATTGAGTATAAACTCACAAAAGATTTTTCCCGCTGATTAAACGGATGAGCACAGATTATTTCTGCGTATTTCAGCGCAATCTGTAAACAATTTTCCCTTTATAATTTAGAGCCTTTAAGAACTTTTTTATACAAATATTATTACCAAGAAGAATAGTTCAGTTTTTCTTTTTCTGTAAGACTTGCTTCAGGAGTATTAATTAAAGGAAATGGTTAGTAAGGAAATGAAGTAAGGTGTGAGATTAAAAACATAAAAGATTTATTCTCCCAGATTAAACGAGTGAGCACAAATTATTTCTGTGAACTTCTGTGCAATCTGTGAGCAATTCTATTCCCCCAACAAATTTTTAAGAAAAGCAATTTGCCCTAGATGATAAATATTATGCTGTATTAAGCCATTGAGCAAAAAACGATAGTTATAAGACTTGCCCGGCACCTGGTCGTTTAAAAACACATCGGCTTTTGGTTCTAATTCTTTTATAAGTGATGCATGAAGTTCTTCAAATTCTTTCATGGCTGTTTCCCATGTATGTATTTTAGGATTAATGCCCCGCCAGTTCATGGGTATATCTTCTAATCCCTCTTTTACTTCAATGCCCTGTACAGCCTTTAATGTATAATTGGCCCATGTAATCATGTGATATAAAATTTCAATAGCTGCATGTGAGTTTTTTGGATTGATATAAACTACTGCAGGATGCACTTTTTTAAGCATGGGAATTATGGCATCGCCATACCATGGATCATCATATAATGTGCGTTGCATATTGCTGATGATGGATTGAATTTCTTTGTTCATACCATTAAGTTACGAAAATCCATTATAGCCTCACCCTCGTCCGACTGGTTATCGGGGAGGGCTCGTTCCTCTCCAAAGAGATATCTGAGAAAATTCAAGCATTTTTATATTCGGGAGATTTCTCCCTGTGGTCGAAATGACGACCGCTTTACGAAATGACATTTGTATTTATACATTTTGGTTTTGGAATACCTGATCAATATTGTGTTGAACGATGAAGTGAGTGACACAACAGGCGGCGCTATGAAATACAGTCGCTGGCAACATAATTAATTTGCATGCAAACAACTGACAACAAGAAAGCCTCCCAAAAAATCAGGAGGCTTTCTCAATAATCTCATAAATCCTA
>DAIOWB010000020.1:0-3550 GCA_036758725.1 Lacibacter sp. | reverse complement strand
GGATCTCTTAAATCTTTAATGAAGCGGATGGCTTCGCCTGTGCTTTTCATTTCAGGGCCCAGCTCTTTATTTACATTAGGGAATTTATTAAAACTGAATACAGGTTCTTTAATAGCATAACCGGTGAGTTTTTTCTCGTATGTAAAATCTGTGAGTTTGTTTACACCCAACATAATTTTGGTTGCAATATTCAAATAAGGGATCTGGTATGCTTTTGCAATAAACGGAGTGGTGCGGCTTGCTCTTGGGTTGGCTTCAATAACATATACTTTACCATCTTTAATGGCAAACTGAATGTTTATGAGTCCGCAGATATTTAATGATTGTGCAATCCGTTTTGCATAATCTTTCATAGTGGTTACTATTAACGGAGTAAGATTAAACTCAGGTAATACTGCATGGCTATCGCCACTATGGATGCCTGCCGGTTCAATATGTTCCATTACGCCCATTACATGAAAATTTTCACCATCATAAATGGCGTCAATCTCAGCTTCCTGGCAACGATCAAGAAAATGATCAATTAAAATTTTATTACCGGGTAAATGTTTTATTAAACTCAATACGCCTTTTTCAAGTTCTTCATCGTTCAACACAATACGCATGCGCTGCCCACCCAATACATAGCTGGGTCTTATGAGAACGGGATAACCAACTTGTTTTGCCACTTCAATGGCATCATCTGTACTATAAGCAGTGCCATAATTTGGATAAGGAATATCCAGTTCTTTCAACAGATCACTGAAACGGCCACGGTCTTCAGCAATATCCATATTATCGAAAGAGGTTCCAATAATACGGATGCCTTTTTCATGTAAACGTTTTGAAAGTTTGAGGGCTGTTTGTCCGCCCAACTGAACTATTACACCATAAGGTTTTTCCAGTTCCACAATTTCCCAGAGATGTTCCCAGAAAACCGGTTCAAAATAAAGTTTATCGGCCATGTCAAAATCGGTACTTACTGTTTCTGGATTGCAATTCACCATGATGGCTTCAAAGCCGGCTTCTTTAATTGCCAGTAACCCATGAACACAGCAGTAATCAAATTCAATACCCTGTCCGATACGGTTGGGGCCGCTGCCGAGAACAATAATTTTCTTGCGTTGAGATGGAATGGATTCGTTGTGTGAGATCGTATTTGCCATTGCGCTGCAAAGGTAGGGGTGCAGAAAAAATTCCTGTTAATTTTTTAAGCTAAAATTTGAAGGATTCTGTACGGCTAACAGTCATCAGTTAAAAGGGGTTGATAAGGTCGGTTTTTGTGTATAAATGATTGCGGGTTTCAAATAACGATGACTTGTTTTTGATTGATTTAATGAACGTACCTTTTCCAAGCAAACGCATGATTAAAGCAACAGGAGTGAGGATGAAGAAAAATAAAAGGCCAAGCAGGATGCGGCTGTTAATGAAGCCGAGAATTTTTGCAATCATCATCCAGGCAAGATGAATAAAGCTGCCAATATTACCAAAGAGAAAACCGATGAACACTATACCAATGGGAACCAGCATCCATTCTTTTCTGAAAAAAAAATAGAGAATTCCAAAGCCAATGGCAATTACAGTTAGTGATGTATGTTTTTGTTGCCATTTCATTTTTAGAAGAGAGAATAAATAAATGGCGCAACTGCACTGCTGCCTCCAAAAATAAGAAGGGCGCCAAGCAATAACATAAACAGAATGATAGGAGCCAGCCACCATTTTTTCCGCTCTTTTAAAAAGGCCCACATATCTTTCAGAAATTCAATCATGTTGTTTTGTTGAATTAAATAAAGGTTTTAAAATTTCAGCAGCAAATTTATTTCCCTCACTGTTCCAATGAGGGTTGCAAGGTAGAAAATAATCTTTGATTTGTTTGCCGGCATAGAATGGCAACAGATCCATAAATTCAATTTTACTTTCTTTACACAACTTTTGCAATTCTTTTGCTAATGGGTTTTGCCCGTCCTGCTGGTATCTTTTTATTTCCGATTCTATTGGTATGGTAAAAACGATGAACCGTTTATTCTGTGTAACTGATTTAATTTGTTTGATTAAAAAACTCAACTTTTCAATATCAGTTTTTTTATAGTTAACAAATCCTGAATAGTTTTTGGAGTAATAAGGATTTCTTTTTTTAACGTGACGAAAATAATCAAGCACATTAAACCATGCAGTATAAGCTCTTAAAAATCTTGAAAGGGTTCCTTTTACAGAATTGTTTTTGCTCAGGTATCCTTCCTTGTTGAAGGTGGAGTTTTGGAAATTGCTATCAGCATAAACAAGTTGATATGTTTCGTTATTCTTTACATAATAGGGTTTGTAGCGAACATAGCCATCATAAAGTCCTTTGTGGTAATTTATATCGTTGTCGTAAAAATCATTCATGGGCAAAATGCCCAACAGAATTGTTGAATGTGTAAATTTTGATGCAAGATTTTTATATAAAAGATATTCCTGAGCAGTGCCAAAATCGGAACAACCAAAATTTAAAAACTCAGTTCCTGTTTCAGCTTCAAGAATATTTGAAAACCTTTCCTTTTCTTCTATCCCGAATCCTTCAATAAATGAATCGCCCAGCACAAGAACCCGGTTACTGTCTGTTGATTTAATATTTCTTTCCTTATCTCTTGCGCCATATGAATTGATGTTATAAGGAACATTAAAACAATCTCCTTTAAATTTGAATTGTTCAGGATAATGCCAGATGCCCCATACAGGATTTAAGTCTGCTATCTGATAAGGATAATTTTTTGCTTTAAAACTAAATTGAAATGAAGGCGGTTTTGATTTGATATACCCTGTTTTTAAAAAAGCATAACAGGTTACCTCAGTTATTACATAGCAAACCAGTGTAATAAAAATGAAATATTTTAATTTTTTAAAAGTGAATTTCATTTGTTAATTAATCTTTAGCAATCGTTTTCTTCCAATCCTCTTTCTCTTTCCATTCGGGCTGATCGTTTTTATTGAACAGGAAATTTTCTATTACCAGGTAATCCATTTCTGTGCGCATGAAACATTGATAGGCTTCAGCCGGTGTGCAAACAACAGGCTCTCCACGCACATTAAAACTGGTGTTGATTAACACAGCACAACCTGTAAGTTGTTTAAATGCTGTAAGCAGATCATGAAAAGCTTTATTAGTAACTGCATGCACTGTTTGAATACGTGCCGAGTAATCAATATGTGTAATGGCCGGTAAACTGCTTTTTTGAAAATAAAGTTTTTCATCAAGGCTTAGCTGATGAAAATGCTGAGGAACCGGGTTTTGTAATTCCTTATTTACCTGCTGTACCAGCAGCATATAAGGAGAGGCAGTTTTTAAATCAAAATAAAGCGGAGCATCTTCAGCCAGTACTGCCGGAGCAAAAGGACGAAACCCTTCTCTGTATTTAATTTTGAGATTTAGTTTTTTCTGCATCTCCGGATTCCTGGGATCAGCAAGTATGCTGCGGTTGCCCAATGCTCTTGGGCCGAACTCCATTCTTCCCTGAAACCAGCCAATTACATTGCCTTCGTTAATTAATTTCGCAACGGTTTCATTTAAAGCGTTCCTGTTTTCAAATCGCTG
>DAIOWB010000019.1:8858-20569 GCA_036758725.1 Lacibacter sp. | reverse complement strand
ACAGGCATGGCTCTTGCCATGGTTCGTTCTAAATAATTGGCTGCGGTTGTAATATTTCCTTCTGCAATTTCTGCCACACCATTTACAAACGAGTTAATGACTTCCAGCATTTCACGCAGGTACTTTATGAAACTTTGTATGGCATTATAAATAGCAATCACACTGTTTACTACTGCCATAATACCTGTAGGATCGAGCATGCTTAATAATCTTGCCACCATCCTGTTAATGATTTGTTCCATCACCCAATTTTTCACCGCATCTAAAATGGTGTTCCATAAATTACTCAACTGCTCCTGTATCTTATCCCATATTGCAGCCATGCCCCGTTCCTGTACATCACGGATGAATGTCCAGATACCTTCGAGTGTGTTTATCATACTTCGTATGCGTGCTACACGTTGCGGACCAATGCGTGGATGTGCTGCCAGTTTTTCCCAAATCTTTTCCATGCTGATGCCCAGCACTTCCAGCACCCAGGCAATAACTCCACGTAATGAAAGATCGGTTAGTTCCGGCACACCTGCATCTCTTAACTCACTCATGAGCCATCCTACCAATCCCTGTATGAGATGTTGCAGAATATTATCAAAGAACTGAATGAACCCCTGTTTAATTGCACGCAACAAATTCTTTAAGAATGCAACCGGGTCTCTCTTAATATTTTCAAAAGCAGCCATGGCTCTTGTGATGATGTTGTTGATGAGATCGAACGGAAAATTCATCACAATTAAAATGGCTTCAATTACAATCTTTACAATCTCAATAACAAAAGCAATCAATCGTCCTATTGGTTCACCAAACCTGTCAATGATTCTCCGGAAGCAGGCAATGGGATCCATGAGATCGTTGATGCTGAAAGAATTCCACAAGTCAATGAACAGTTGAATGATGGCTGCCGGTGTCATGTTCAACCGGTTAACCGCTGCCGTTATTTTCGCCACCGTTCTGTCGATGGCTCCGCTTTCTTTCAATTGGTTGTACTGTTCTTCTCCACCTTCCATTAAACTGAAGAATCCTTTTATTACATTCTCCATGGTAAACGGAACGAGTTCATGCGTAAACGGATCTTCGCCTATAATCACTGTTACTAATGCATATCCTCTTACTGTTCTTGCCCATGCACTGAGGCGTTGCATCAGCACTTCTTTTATCAACTTGAGTATTTCTGCTCCAACACGAATTACAAAATCAAGTACTTTGGCAACGGGTTCAGCAAAAATGTTATAGATGCGTGTAAAAGTTGCAACCGGTTCCATTAAGGATTCAATGCTTACTATATCCCAGATGGCATCAAAATTCTGAATGATGGTCTCGTACAATCCACTAAACACTGCAATACCTTCATCTATATAATCAACCACTTTCTGGAAGGTGCCTGTTTCCAGCATCTGCGTACGTTGCTGTATCCCTTCTTCACCACCTAATTCTAACAACGCATTCAAAATATTGGTGCCGTTTCTGTCAACCCGTTCTTTTGTTATTGGATCTTCTTCCAAAATAATTGTGAGTAATGGATAAGCGGTTGTGTTTTCTTTAATGAAATCAACGATGGCATTGAGTAATGCATCCTTGATCATCTTTACAATTTCCTCAGCCGCATCTTCTGCAAAATCAATAATGTTATTGATGAAGCGAAGTACAATGCCTGCACCTTCTCGCAGAATTTCCATTGGTTCTGTATCCAACCCAAATTCCAAACCATTCCAGAACTGATCGAACTCGCTGAAGAGATCATTCACAATGGTTTCCAATCCATCAATCTTTCCATCAATCCATTCTGCAGCTGCATCCAGCAATCCCTCTTCATTTAATTTTTGCTGAATGAGGTTACCAAACGGCATTACATCAAATGCAGCATCAAGTAAATTATGACCATTGCGTTCTACATCATCGCCACTGATCGGATCTCTGCCCAATACAACCCGTAATGCTTTATATCCCGGAATATGCATTGCTACTTCACTTGCCTTGCGCAACAAGCAGGCAGATGTGGCATTGCCATCAGTTATATCAACACAACTCAGTAAAGAAGTGAGACTGGTAAACTCTAACGCATCATCAATTACAGAGCGCTGTATTTCTTCTTCTTCAGATTTCAATTGCACCGGTGGACCACGATCCTGTACAACTGAATGTTGTTGAACAGAAACATCATCTGTATATGTCAAAGAACTGTTTTCATTTTCATGTTTTGCCTGAAGTGAAATACTTGTACGTGCCATTCCACTTTCGCTGCATGGCGCTTCGCTCTCTCCAAATTTATTTACCTGTTTTTTCTGAATTGCTTTAACAGGTCCTGTATTTATTTTTTCATCTTCTTCTTTTTTCTCTTCTTCTTTCTTTTGCAACTCATTCTCATCTTCTGTTTTTTGTATAGCAGGAGTTGTTGTATTAAGTTTTCCTTTTGCATCAACATTCCAACTGCTTACTTCCTGTTTCGCCTGTACTTCAGTTGCATCTGCATTTGTATGTTCATCTTGTTCTTCTTTTCGTTGTAATTTTTTTGCTTCCTGTCTTATTTCTGCAAGTGTTTTTGGTTTTTGTTCAACTGCTCCGCCTTCACCTGTACCCAAACTTCCCTGCATAATCAATAACGGATTAAAGAATGCAGTCCAGTCGCTCATAGGATGGTCTATAGTTTGTACCTGTCCTCCTAAATTATCTTCACCTGAAGTATTTCCATTTACTGTTGTTACAGTTCCGCCATTTACACTATCAACAATTGCAAAATGCGAATAAGCATTTCTGTAAGCAATATCACCGGGCATTGGTTGAGAACCTGGTGTTCTTGCGGCTTCGGGTTTAATCATACGTTCGCCCAGTTTCCATTTTGGCATGGGCACACCACTTTTGTTGAGTGCCCAGAAAACAAATATGCCACACCAGCTTGGCATAGCATCTCGATTTCCCATTTTTGTACTTGGAATTGCACTTGGGTTGCCCCTGTTAACAGTTGTAGCATCTACTACCTCTGCTTCTGTTTCTCTTTTCTTTTTAATATCTTGTTCAGCAACTGCACCTTCTACAGTTGTACCACCGGCCCCACTGATGACTTTATCTTCACCAAAAGTTGTTTTAAAAATTTCCAGTAAATGTTCCCATCCGGTTCGGTTTCCATCAGCCTGTTCTTTATTGGCATCAATTTGTCCTTCTACCGTTTTTGCTTTGGTAACTGCATTTGTTAATTGAGATGGAACGGCTGCTGCACTTCTTTGAATTAGATTTTTTCGTGCAACAGATTTTGTTGCAACTGTGGTTGAGGTTTTTGCCGGACTTGCGCCTTGTTGAATGGTATGTGTTAGTTCATGTGCAAGCAAAGTTGCACCAGCTTCGGTATGTGGAGCATATTTACCGGAGTTAAAATAAATATCATTGCCATGTGCAAATGCCTGTGCATTGATATTGGTGCTCAGGTTTTCTGCATGGCTGCCTGTATGAATTCGTACGCCGCTGAAGTCTGCATTGAAGCGGCTTTCCATAAATTGTTTGGTGTTTGATGGCAAAGCACTTCCACCTCCTTTTGAAGAAGAAAGACTTTGTTCAAACGGCCCGCCCGGATGATCTCCGGATCGGACGGGTATAGAATTGGTCGGTGGGCCCCTGCCACTGCGTTGGATAACATCGGAATGATGTAATGCGATTTCTTTTCGATCAATATTATAATCTGATGATGAATCGGTATTTGCAAAATCAACAGATGAGGAGGAAGCATCTTCACTCCGTTGAATCATACGGAAGAGTTTGGCTTGTGTCTTTTCTTCATGTTCACAGGATTCACATTTGCGTTGAACAGAAATTACAGGTGCCTGAAGTTTTGCCTGTACTTCATCTTTATCATCTTCTTTTCGTTGTACTTTTTCTTCTTCTTTTTTCCCAGGCATTGCAGCAGTTTCCGGCATACGCATTACCTGATCTGCAACTGCATCGGCTTCTTTTTCCTGCGGATCATCGGGACTGCTTACCGAAAGCTTCGCTTGTATGTTTGGAGAAAAGAAGGATGGACTTTCTTTGGATCCAAAAAATGATTCTTCACCTGCTTTTCGAAAGAAGGTTTGCTGCGGTGTTTGTTGTTGCCGCTGCACATTTACATTCTTAGTTTTTTCTGCAGATGAAAACATTACTTATTACTTAAAACTTACTACTTATATTCAATAAACCCTCTGTTGATTTTAGATATTTTTCTTTGCAAACGAAATACACCAATTCCATTTCTACCTCCTGCATTATTGCTATTCCCTTCAATGGTATGTATAAATCCACCATCAACTTTTTCTACCAAACCAGTATGACCGGCACTGCCACCCGTATTTAAAATAAAAATATGTCCGGGTTTTATTAACGATGGTTTATTAATTGCATCGAGTGTTATAATTTTTTTCCCGGTTGTTTTATTCCAGTGCGACATTACATGCCCGGTTTTAACTAAAGGATTTGATCTTCCGATTTTAACAGAAGCTTTATCAAAACACCAGTAAACAAAAGCAGCACACCAGAACAAACCGGGAGGCAAACCTGCACTGGCGAGATATGCATTTACCTGTGGGCCTTTATTACTGCCCGGCGGATCTTCCATTACACCAACCTGTGTAACTGCAATTTTTAAAACCTCTGTTAATAAAATATTTGGAGCTGTTTCTGTAACAACTATATTTTCTGTTCCAAATAAAGCAGCCCATGTAAGTGAGCCTACATTTCCATCAACTTCTAATGGATTACCAAACTGATCCATGTGTGTTGCCTGAAATAGTTTTACAGCATTTTTTGTTTTAGTGCCAAATACACCTGTTCCTGTTAGATCACCAATGTTTAACTCCATTAACTTTTTCTGAATTGCTTTTACAATTGTAGTATTTGTTTCACCTTCTTTAATAATCCGGTTTGGGTATTTCATGTTTTTTTATTTTTGGTTAATAATTCCAATGCGTTTTTAATAGATGTTTCATCCATGGAAGTTTAATCATTGAAAAATTCCATGGTAAATGATCTAATAACAAATCATACGGTTTTTGTTCAACTGTTAACTTCCATTCACTACCATTAAAACTGAGTTTGCCATCTCTTTTAAGAAATGAATCCCGCAAACCATTAACCGAAGTGTTTTGAAGAATGTTCCAATGTTCTATTACAGAATTCAACATATTTTCAGTTTCCTTCTTTATTGCATTACTAACATGGAATGATTTTGTTGATACTGGCTCCTTATATGAAAGTCCGCACAAAATCTTTGGAAGCACTAAATCATATTCTTCCATGTTAATTGTACCTGTAGTTAAATAATTAAGAATACAAACTGCCTTTATATTTTCCAATATTTTATTTTCTGAGCTTATTCCAATTTTTTCAAAATAAGATGGAATAAAAGCTGCAATAAGAACAAGACCTGCATTTGAAATATAGATAGCATCTTTAGCGTCAATAACTATTACACTTTTTTCAAACTCTCTTATTTCTTTTTGTTCAAACGGATTTACCGGAATGGTTTTATTTGATTTCTTCTCTTTAAGAGATTTTTCCCATTTGTTGATTTCTGTTTGCACTTCTTTAATCATTTCTGTTTGAAATGATTGATTTTTTATTAGTTGAACCAGTTCATTGAATTTAATTACCCTTTTTTTAAGTAGCGGAATAACTTCATCTTTTACATTTAAATGTATTTTTTGCCTTGTAATAACTTTCAGGAATAAGCGGTGTACAACATCATACAATTCTGCAAAATGATGTACAGCTGCCAGGTGAAGAATCAAATTCAAATCATGAACATAGTTTCTTCTGGTTTCTGATAACTGAATTTTGTTAGTTAAAAATATATGGATGGATAACTGAACCGGGATAATATTCAGATATCTCTCCAGGCTATCAGAAGATTGCACCAATACAACTTTTAAATTTTTAATAAACTTTTCATCAGGTTGGTTAAAAAGCTTTTCAAGGTTTTCATTCCATTCTTTTGCAGTTGTTGATGATGCATTCCATGGTAAATAGCCATTTTGCAGATAAAACAAAAATGTTTCAGCAAAATTTTGCATATCGGTTTGTGCTTTATAGGTGTTTAATGAATTGTCTCCTGTTTTCATTAACTGCAGCTTGTTCCTTACTTGTTGAATTAATTGATGAGCTGCTTCATCTTTCCAATGAACACTTTTTAAATCAAGTTCTAATTCCAATTTATCCATTGAAATAACTTCATCATACTTATTCCAATTACTGAATACCGGTTCCAATTGTTTTAAAAAATCATAAACCCAGTCTTTTACTTCCTGTAACAAAACTATACCATCCGTTTTTCCATTGTATTGAAAATCGATTGTTGCATTTTTAATGATATGGTTTATCTCAATACTCATTATGGAATATTCCTGATTACAGAAAGAATTTGATTCAACATTTTCAGATATTTTGGTTTAGCTGCTGTTTCACCATTCGCATTAACCCTTATAATTTCATTTTCAATATCATCACCCATTTCTTTTACTATAGCAATTTCCTTAGCAGTAAACACACCTGTTGAAATTAAATCTACCCACTGTTTTACATGACGGTTAATAAGTGAAAATACTTTTGCCATTGGCACTTTGGCCACATCAAAGTCTTCTTTCTGTATACAAACAATATACATGGCCAGTTGATTGAAGATTCGGTATAAAGCCAGTGCCAGTAATCTTAAATCTTTGCGTTCAATAATGAGCTTTTGTAATTCATTTAACCAGGTGCTTAATGAATCCTGGATATTTAACCCATTAATAGTTATAGTTGCAAAAAAATCTATTTGCTTATCTGTGCTGCTGTTTACTATGCTCTGCATTTTAGCAAAGAATTCTTTTACATTTCCAATAGAACTAAACCCATCTGCATTTGTAAACAATGGAAATCTTTGCTGATCAACGGATTCCAGGTTTTCAAATAATTGAATAATATCAGTAAGTGGCCCGCATATTTTTTGTGGTACATCATTTATTTTTACTGAAACAATCACAGTATCACTGGCACTATCCCCTTTATCATCCGTTACTTTTAATTCAAACTTGTAATCACCATTGGCTAATCCATTCACTGTAGTAACTGCTTTTGTTTTATCTGTGATGTTAGCTGCATTGGGTCCACCAGCCAAATTCCAATCAAAAGTTAAGGCTCCCCCTTCAGGATCAGACGAGTTACTGCCGTTTAATGTTATAATTCCATTTGGTGTTATAGTTATTGATTGGTCAGGGCCTGCATCTGCAATGGGCGGCTTGTTTACAGGAGGAGTAACTGTAATGATCACTTTGTCTGATGATGAAGCGCCATCATTATCAGTAACAATCAACTCAAACTCATAAACGCCGGGTTGAAAACCTGTAACTACAGTTTGTACTAATGAAGGCGAAACAATATTTACTGTTGAACCACTTAACTGATTCCATTTAAAGGAAACAATGCTTCCATCTTCATCTTTTGAATTACTTCCATCAAGAATTGTACTTGTTACGGTTGCAAAAGACATTACAATTGCTTGATCTTTTCCTGCATCAGCAACCGGTGGTTTATTTGGAGGAGGCGGAGCAGCATTTACAGTAATTTGTACTGTATCTCTTGCAATAGATCCTTTATCGTCTGTTACACTTAATTCAAAAATATATATACCCTGCTCCAGAT
Source organism: Lacibacter sp. (assembly GCA_036758725.1). GTDB lineage: Bacteria > Bacteroidota > Bacteroidia > Chitinophagales > Chitinophagaceae > Lacibacter. The sequence continues at coordinate 12,934 of DAIOWB010000019.1, read as the reverse complement.
CCTTTACATCTGTTTGAGAACTGTTTGGTGTTACAAATGATGGATTGCCTGGCCCGTTAAGTTTTGCCCATTGGAAAAATGTAATGCTGCCGTCAGGATCTGTTGATGCTGATCCGTTTAATGTAACAGTATTTAATGGCAATGTTATTACCTGGTCAGGACCTGCATTAGCAATGGGGCCCTGATTTGGTATAGGTGTTGGTTCTGTTAGTTCATTAACGATATACTGTATTGGCGGACAATCGGAACAACATCTGTACGGCAAATAAAAATCTGCAATTACAGTTCCTTGCTGTAATTCGCTGAACAGATCTGCTTTACTGGCTTTTAGAATTATTCTGATTTTAGTATCACCATCCGTTTTTATTTGTTCATAATCTTCAAAACCTGCTGCCTCAACAATCAATGTATATGGGATAACACTACTTACAAGTTTAAAAGTGCCTTTGTTGTTTGTAACTGTCTTTTCACCTGTTTCTGCCACACTAACAATTGCTCCGGCAACAGGATCTTTTTCTTCATCAACCACAATTCCTTCTGCCAGTGTTTGTTTTTCAGTAACTTCTTTGTCAAAAGTAAAGCCTCGCTTTTTTTCAAATTCTTTAAATCTTATTTCTTCTGTGAATTTGTCTTCTGCCCTTAAACCAAAATCAGACGACTTTGTTTTTCCTGAATGATAAACAATAATAAATGTTCCTCCCATTGGCACACCCGCTTTGTGTTGAATGCCCGGATGCATTTGTGAAAAATATCCGAATTGTTTCAGTTTTGAAACTATAAGATACCTTCTTATATAATCTTTTTTTAATGACAACAATGCACTGCATTTACAATTATAAATAAGTGTATCCAGATGATCCATAAAATCTTCAATCATAAAAATGAGAAGCAGAATAACAGCCATCCCGTTTCCACTTGCTGCAAGTCGGGTGAGTACAGTATTTGATGCAAGCATCTTCATATCTGTATTAAGTGTAGTTCCTGTTGTTGTGCCTGTAGCCCCTGTAGTTCCGGTTGTTGTATTTATTGCACCTAGCGTACTTAAACCTGCTTTTTGATTAGCCGTTAATAAACCAAATATGGCTTTCAAACTTTTTGCATACTCACCCAGCTTTTCACTGGCACTGCAATATGCTTTTACATCAAACTCTGCAAGGTCTTCAGTTAATAATGTTGAAATACGAATAATACCTAATGGAATTTTAAAGAAATTTAATAAAGCGAGGTAAATAGTAGTTGCCTGTGTATTAAAGTTATCAGGTATATCATCATTATTTGCATCATCTACTGAAAATCCAAAAGCTTCAACGAAATTTTCAATGGTTAAGGTTTCATCTGTTAACCCTTTCCGATACAGGAACTCAATCATTACGCCCAATGATTTCTCCTTCAGTATATAATTTTTAGCACAGGCATCAAACAGATCTACCTGTGAAACTTCACCGGCAATCTTAAATTTTTCAAGCAGCTTTGATAAAAATGGAAATGTGAAATCGTAATAATATTTTAATTCTTTGCAAAGTATACAAAGAATTTCCCGCCGCATACTATCATACATTGATTCAAGATCCTGGAAATGGCAAATCATTTCCATGGCAGTTAAGGTTGTTTCTGCCCTGTTCGTGAGATTTGAAAAATTGGCACTGATCCTTGTACCTGTATCAGTACTGAGTGCAATAATGTCAACCGGCAACCGGTTTTTTTGAATTTTTTGTTTTACCTGCTTTAGTACATGCACATATGATTTTCCAACTATTCCTTCAACCCTTAAAAAGTTTGTTGGCTCCAGATCATAGTTTAACGGATTCAATACAAAATCATCTGAAGAATTATATTGAGCTGCATGATAAGATAAATTTCTTTTTGCATCATTCAGCAATGTTCTTCTGTAATCCCAATTAAGATATAATGGTTGTGAACCACTGTTAACCTGGTAATAATAAGGAATTGCTTTTTTTGATAATGGCACATCCCACAACATACTGGGTGTAATACGCAGGAAAGTATCTTCTTTTGTATTGTTCCCTTGTACTGTTGGTAAGAAAAACTGATCAACCATTATAACCAGCTTTGTAAACAACATCTTTAATTCGGCCAGCATATTCTGCTGATCAAACAAGGGTGAATAAATAAAGTAATGCCTGTAAGGAAGTATGCCTGTAGAAACAGATGGGATAGCTTCACCCAATAATAAATGCCTTGGAAATAAATCACTATCCGGACAACATGTACTTAACACATGCGTACCTGCTTTTCGAAACTCCTGATAGGCTAATAAGAGATCGCTGAACAGATCATAAAAATATTGCAGGTGGATGAGTTGATTTGTATTAATACCTCCATTATATAAAAACTGGTATTTAGCACTAAGTCCGTTAAACGGATTGGTTGAATAATTTGTTGCCACAATACTACCAAAAACAGTATATACATTTTTGAGTGTTGTTTCTACCTGATCAATAAAACTTTTATTAAGTATTTTAAAGTATGCCTCAAAGATATCTTTGCTATACACCGGAGTTGTATTAGGAACATCCCAACGTTTCATTCTTAATTCAGGCAATGCTGTATAAGTGTTGACGCCTGCACTTCCGGTAGCGCCTATCAATAAATCAGCATCGGCTTTATCTACTGCCATTGGTAAAAACGAAACCGTTACATTAATTCCTTTATCATCACATGAATTGGGATCGCAATTTTTATTGTCTTCTTCTTTCAGCTCAACAAAAAGAAGGATGACTTTATTTTTTAAAAATTCTTCATTTATATTTTGTAAATCCGGATCAACTGCAGGTTTTCTTAATTCCCAAATATCCATTGGAACTTTATCGCTTCCAACTGTTTTATAAAACTTATCGTACTTCCTCGGTGTATCAACTTTGTATTTTTTATATTGAGAATACTCATTGTTATTTACGGAAATAAGATAACCTTCTGATGTTACTCCGCAACCTTTGGATATAGCTACAGTAGTGTTTGCATTTTTAATTGTAAGATGCAAACCGCATACAATGCCAATGCCAATGAGATTTGTACGAGTTATTCGGTTTTGCTCATCGAGGTATCCAAACAATTGATTCAAATCTTCTGATGTGAGCAACTGATCAGGAATAAACTTCGGAAATTCAACTTGTACCGGAAGCATATGATAAGGTTTTAAAATCCCGTATGAACGGGGATGATTAAATAATCGTATTATCTAAAAACACTCTGTTACTGTCGTCTCCATCTACACAATCATGCAGCCTTGCTTCGGGATATACACTCTTCAATTGTTCAAACAGCAGCAACAGTGCAGTTAATTTTTGATGCAACAACAGTGCATCCGGTTCGGGCTTTGCCAGTTCGGCCAGCCATGCACAATACACTGTTTCAAATTCTTCTAATTGTTTATTGCTAACCCAGCAGATCTTAACGCCGAGATGAGCAGGCACTTCCATCCGTATGGTTTGCTCAGCAAATTTTCGAAACTCAATACCGCTGTTGGCAATGCCTGTTTCGCCACTAAGTACAATTGTAAGCCGGAAAGAATAAGGATCTTCTTCGCCACACAACAAACAATTATCAGGTATACAAATCGTAAGCAGCGGATCTCCATTTGGAAAATCGGGAAGTAAAATTCCGTTGCGTGGGCGCAATAACAAATGCTCAACTACAAATACTTTGTCTGCAGCAACTAATTTTTTGCCGAAAGCAATGATTTCTTTTACAGCAGCTTCTGCATCTGTTTTTTTACTAAAGGCCTGTTTACGTGTTGCAATTATTTCATTTGCAGCATCGGTTAGGTTTACAACCCACTTGCTCACTTTTTTTACCTGGTACCTCGTTTCATCTGTAATGTATTTTTTTACCTGAGCGATTTCTGTTCTTGCTTTTGTTTCAGCGATATCTAACTGATCATCTTTATAATTGGTACTGCTGCTGAGTTGTATTTTTCCATTTTCATCTTTTAATCTCCACCTGCGTTCAAATAAATTTCCATCAACATCTTTTTCTTCATACAATTCAAAGTATCCGCCAAATGCATCCATGCCCAACAAACGTTGAATACGTAATTGCAAACCGGCAATATTTTC
>DAIOWB010000019.1:1178-8758 GCA_036758725.1 Lacibacter sp. | reverse complement strand
TTCTTTTACATGCGACAATTGCTCCAGGTAATTTACCAGCAACTGTTCATAAAAAAGCAGGTATGCTTTTAATTGCTTTGCCTGTGCTTTACGCTCCACCGATGCCGTTAGTGGCAAGCCATCATAACCAACTCCATATGTGAGAGGCAATGCGTATTGTACGGGGTAATAATCATTCAACTGAAAGTATATTCCTTCCGGAACCGGCAAATCATTTTCAAGCACCGAGTATTTTGGTTGTGCATGCTCGCCTTTAATTACCTGCAGTGTATCGCTTAACTCTAATTGATCAGGTAAAAAAGGAAGTCCGTTTTTAAATACCAATACTTTAGATGCTTCCAGATACAAACGTGGTTGATGGTTATAACTTACTTCCATGATCCACTGCTCGTTCTTTATTAAATTACCATCGGCATCGTATTTTGTAAGTACAAAATTTCGGATATTCTTTACTCCGGGAATATCCATGAGCAGATTGATAATATCTGAAGTATAAATAAACTGTTTAAGGTTGGTTGAATCTAACTGCTCATTGTTAATAAATCCATTGTCGAGTTTCGGGCCATCGAATATTTCATCTACAGGAACACCGGCATCCATCAACTCTTTTAATGAATAGAATTTTATATCGGGACTGAAATACTGATCGATGCGGTAGTATGCTTCGGCAAGCACTGCTTCAATATCAACAAAAGGTTCTACATCGATATCTGTACAAACTCCAAAATCTTCTACCTGAATTGCATTGACCGTACAATAATCTTCACTGAGATTTCTGTGATTGTGCAATACAAATTTGGTTTGCTTCATTACTTCATCAGCACGGTGAATTACATTGAAATATTTTGCAAATATGCCTGTAGGTGAAGCATCGGTAAGTGCCTGCTTGATATGTGCCAGCTGAACTTGCTTCCGGTCTGAGTCGCTTCTGAACCATACACTCATCGCAACATCATTAAATGTAAGCGGCAGAACAGCAGCTAAATCTTTATCTGGTTTGTAGGTAATGTTGATGGTTGCATATACAGGCCTGCGTAAAACATTGGCCAGTTCGCTGGCAGGAATATCCAGGTTGTCATTTTTATTTCCCGAAATAAATTGAACAGTTACTGTTTCGATTTCACTTTTAGGGTTGCGTAAATCTTTGTAAAATGATTTATTATTTTCAATGAGTTGCCAGGAAGGCAAACGCAATTCAATCATAGCGTTTGAAAAACCATCTGCAACAGGAAACGAAAAATTGTATTTTACTTTCCCACTGTTTAAATCACCTGCGCCATCTTCATTCTCAAATTCAACCAATACATCATACATCCCTTTGATTACAATGGGATGTTCAGTTGATACATATTGCAATGTACTGGTACTGCATTTTGCATAAATAAATAAATCGTTGCAAGGGCACTCTTTACATTTCAACCAGCCGTTTTTAATACCATTGATATCTATTAATAATTTTCTGTAGTCGGCATTGGTCCATGGATTTATTGTAAGTATTTCTCTTGCAGTAAAAAATCCCTGCCGCCTTGGATCGTCTTTCGGATTTTTTGAAGGAGGTTCGGCCAGTAGATCTTTGATATTGATATTGCTTCTGTACCCAAGATCGGTTATGGCATAACTTAATAATTCGAGGAAGGTAATGCCGGGATCATGAATATTATAATCCGTCCAAATGCTGCTGGAAAGTTGTTCAATGTACTCCAACCCTTTTTTCCGGAGGAGTTCATAATTACTTCCTTCGCTTAATGCCGGGTTCTTTTGTATGGTGATGCTTTCTTGCATAGTTTATCCCAGTTCGGTAATTTGAATGGTTCCTTTTTTCTTGGCTTCGATATACGCACATTCATATTCTTCTTTTGTTAAGTTGTCGGGCACAGGATTAATGTCGTGTTTGGATGCAGGTACAGAAACCAGAATACTTTTTGCAGTGGATGCTGTAATCTCATCATTATCTAATTTGATGACAGTTCCATCTGCATCATAATGTGTCATTTCAACATCAGTAATAAAATCAACATAAGGTCGCTCTTCAATAAAATTGATAAGGACTGACTTATATACTTTTCCTCCAAAATTCAATTCACCGCTTCCTGCAGCCCATGGCGAAAGAAAAGAAGTGATCTCTTCCCGTAATTGTTGAGCATAAATGGCAAAGTCGTCAAACCCTTTGGCGAGTTTTAATCTAAATTTCATTTGTACTTCTTCAAAATCGGGATTGCATACATGCAACTGTACATGACAGGAAATTTTCTTTCTTAAAAATGCATCGATCTGTAAGAGCACATTTTGATTGGTATAAGGCCGCAAAGGATTGATATCATTCCTGAACTGTAAATCCGGAATTGTAATGATGGTTACATGACCGGGAAAAACTTCGTTGTAATCTGTATCAATATACTTGGTATGGTTAAGGCATTTTACTTTATGAATGAGCGGAAATGCTTCGAGAATTAAATGCTCATAATCCCAGATGGTAATTGCTCTTGATTTATGACGCAGCCTTTCACTTACACGGATGTAAAAATTTTCACTGCTTTCAATAGATCGACCGCCAAATGAAGAATACGGCTGCTTAATTTTTTTAATGGCAGAAACCGGAGTTTTTAATTTGCTGATGACTGATGCCGGCATTGCACTATTCAAATAATCATCTGCGTTGTTCTGATCTTTAAATGTAACTACAGCAGCCTGCGCATCTACAGAAAGCAATTTGCAAATAGCATCTGTTTTTTCTTTAATGGAAGCTTTGATCCATAAATGACCTGAAGGCATAATAGTATTATCAACAGTTGCGTTATCCGGAATTATAAAACTGATGATGCCTGATTGAATCAACTGCATAGTAGCATCGCTGATTTGCTGCGGCAGAAAATTGAGCCATTGATTTTTGCTGAGATAACTCCATTGAACATGATCTGTTGGTTTGCTGATTTTTGGATCGGCCGTACCATCCATCACCTGAAATAAAACATTTACAGATTGGCCTCCTTCTAAATTTTCAAAGCCAATATAAAATTCTCCTTCATGCAATATTTCTATAGATTTTTCATCCTTATGCCTGAACTGTGGAACTAAATACTGAATGGAATTTCCGTTTAAATATGTATGCTGTTCTGCATCACCAAAAGGATAGAGATGATAATAACTTACTTCCTTCTTGTTAAAAGCTGTTTCATCTGCATCGTTTAAATTCACTACATCACTGAATGCTGCATAGCTGAGGTAAAGCGATTGGATAATGGGTGTATAAGGTTCATTAGGTTTTGGATTCACTGTATCATCCATTCCATTTCCTTTATTGATTAAATAAATGGCCATGGCTGCAATAAAATCTTTATGGCCAAATCCTGTATTCAGTTTAAAACGCATAAATCCATTTACAGAAGTTGCTCCATAATCAACATACGCATTCTCATAATTTGTAATGGCTGTTTCCGGAATTGCTAAAGGAGTTGGATTAAATAATTGCACCTGTGCATTATTCCCGTTAAACATGTCAAGCTTATTATTTTGCTCCATCCAAACTCCACCTTGTAAAAAACTAAATACAGTACTGGGATAATCTTCATCATCGGCCGACCAACCTGTTTCAAAATCAATATTAGCCGGGTCATAATCTTCAATACCGCTCCATTCTATATTTAATTTAATACTTGTATTTTTTTTACTGAACACTTCTTTATTGCCAATTACCAATGTTGATCCCCTGCGGGGTTGTCCGCCAAACGGCATAAAAGGTTTTGATGAATCAACAGGGCCGCTGTCTGTACTGATCTGTAATTGTTTTAATCCAAGTTGTTGGGAAACAGAAGTATTCATGCCAACTTCAACTGCCACTTCTAATTTTTTAACTTCAATATTTCTGAAAGCTTCATATTCATAAACTTTGGTTTCATCATTAATAAGTACAATTTTTAAAACAGGAACATTTGTATGTAAAGTTCCGCCGTGCACTTTTGCATTGTAATTTGTAATAGGTGGTTCATCGCCTGTAAGTGTAAATGAAAATTGTGCACAGGTTTCTGTGCCTTTGTTCATATAGTTATCAATAGTTACAGAAACCAGGGTTGGAATTTGGTACCACTCTTTTTCAGTAGTTACATAACAGGCATACTGTTTGCCGATCAATGCATTGTTATCAGTTGTATCGAGCCGCAGCATTACTCTGCGTTCGCCTTCCTGCAAATACAAATAATGACTTGCAACTGCAAAACCAATTTCTGCCAATGGCATTTGAATATCTGCAATTGTACCTTCTACATACATACGGTTTGCAATGGGATGCCATTCTTTGTTGGGAGTTGTAAGATCTGCATCCACCCCATCACCCGAATTAATTTTCGATGCTGCAAATAATCTTCCATCATTAACAACTTCAACCAATGGATTTTTTAATGACGGATGTTTATCATTTTCAACCCCTATATAAACTGAACGGAGCGATGCAACTTTTGCTTTATTAAATGTTTCTTCTGCATTCAATGCATAAACTACTTCTTTCCCTTCACTATCCTTGCCGGCTTTAAATAAAGTATCTGCTGCCAGTATATACCCATCAACAGGTTTTGCCAGTTCTGCAATAACATGTGCACTGTTAGGCAATGCAAGTTTGGGTTGCAACCTTAAAATTTCTTTATAATAAAAATCAAGATGCCTCCAGGTAATGGTGTTGATATCGTTTTGTGCAAACCTGAACAATCGTAAAAAAGCAAGAAACAAAGCATAATGTGCAGGATGTGTATTTCTGCTTTCTAAACTCAGCAACAATTCCTTTTCTGCCTCTTTTACCAGTTTGCTGTAAGCCATCAGGTATTGATCAAATACACCGGAAAATAAATTGTGATTGGCCGCATGATTCATTTTCATGTATTGCCGCCATTGTGCTGCCGTATAATCTGTGTTTGGAAAATATAAACTGTCGAAATAAATATCCAATGCAGCATCACCAAATATGCTGGCATCTTTTGCAATAGAATTATAATAATCATTCCAGTTTGCAAAAGGAACAGCAGGAGGTTTTGGTTGCAGCCACCACATGCTGCTCAGTCCATCTCCATTTACAATTTGCTTTACCTGTTTTACATTACGACCCAGTACATTCCAATCTTTTAAATCACCGGGCTGTAAAAAGTTGAGTGGTGCTGTATCAGCAGCTTTATAATACCGGAGTAAACGATGCAATACAGGAGCTAAAGAATTTTTAATTGTATTTTCAATCGTTCCTTTGAGTTTACTATCAACAGGCAGCATTTGGTAATAAGCATCCAGCGATTCGCTGAAACTTACAATTGCACAAAATAATTCATTAAGTTTCTTTTCTGCATCACCAAGCTTTGTAACATGATCATCATCTTTCAAAAAATCAAGCCGCAGTTTTATACTTAACTTATATGCATCTACATCCTGTATGGCAATAGTGCCGAGAATGGCAGAAATATCTGAGCTGAAAAACGGAACCCAGTCGCCTGCCACCGCACCATTTAATTCATAGTAATTGATATACTGTGCAAATGTTTTTGCAAAAACAATCCAATCGGCAAAATCACGTTCATCAACATTGGCATAACCATTGGTCATACCCGGCAGTAAGCGATCGCTTCTGCTGATGCCGCTTCTTTGCAAAGGATTTTTTTGATCGCCACAGTTACTCATATCAATTACCTAACGGATGATTACTGGTTAATAAATCAAGTTCAGTTCCTTCTTTGCGATAGAAGGGAAACACAAAATTGTAACGGGAGTTGGTAGAAGGAATGATGTATTCAATCTCCACCAGAATTTCTCCTTCCAGTTCGTTTTGTGTATTGAGTTCAATCTTTGTTGCTTTAATTCTGGGTTCAAAAAAAAGCAGAGCAGTTTCTATTCGATCTATAATAATTGTTTTAGTTCCCGTATCTAAACTTTCAAATAACAACTCATCCATATTGCAACCATACCTGGGCTGCATAATCCGTTCGCCCAAACTTGTGGTTAATAGAATCTGCAAACTTTTTTCAATATCTTCTACCTTTTCCGTCATTTGCACTTCTTTCAGTTGCTTATTAAAAGTTGGCGGAAAACTCCATCCCTTACCTAAAAAATTATTTTGTTGATCAAGTGCCATTTTTATTTAATTAATATTTACAGTTGGGCATCCGGCAACAATAGTACCTCCATGTGCTGTACTATCTCCTACTCTTGCTGCAGGCATTCCACCAATCATTACAGTTGCTGAACCTGCCGCAATGGAATCGGGCGGGCCGGTGCATGTACACATATCACCCACCTTTGCAGCGGGTTGGCCTCCAATCATTACTGTTGGAGTGCCCGGCGGAAGAATTGGGCCACCAACATGTGGCACAGTTCCGTTAACCAGCGGACAAACATGCATGTCGCCAACCCTTGCTGCTAAAGGCATACTGATAAGGTTTTAGTTTATAAAAGCTGAAGTGGAAATAAATTTTTTATAAGCAGCTTCAGTAAGTTTGTTCATCTGTTGTTGTGTCACTCACTTGTACATTCTGTAATTCTATTTATCAATTTATATTCACCATACTTCCTTTTACCGCTGTTGTTCCGCCACTTGAAATTTCTGCTCCGCTTCCTCCTTCTACTTTTGTTTGCGAACCTCCTTTTAAGTTGAGGTTACTGCCTCCTTCCATTTTTACATCTGTTGCAGCTTTCATTTTTAAATCTTTGATGCTTTCAATGGTTATTCCGTCTTCGTTCATTGTAATCTTATTGCCATTCATATCTTCCAGGTGAATTTTTTTCTGGTCTTCATCAATTAAAACTTTGTGTCCGCCCGGTGTTTCAATGTTGATGCTTTTCTTATCATCATTAAAAATCAATTTCATTTTACTCCGGCTCTGGTATCCTTTTTCATGATTATCGTCTGATGCGGTGAGATGTGCAGGTAAGGAACTGCTGTTGAGCATACCCAATACAACTCCATGTCTCGGATCATTATTAATAAATCCAACAATCACTTCATCATTAATCTCCGGGCGAAAAAACATACCCCGTTCTTTTCCTGCATCCAAAGAACTTACTCTGCACCATGCACCTTCATCATCCTTATGAATAACCGGTATACGAACCATGATACGATCTTCTCCATCGGGATCACTTTCTAATTTTGTTACCACTCCAATTTGTAAACCTTCAATAGCAGGCAACATTGCTCCTGCCATCGGTTGTTGTACATCATAGGATTGTGCAAACCATTCCGGGTTCATACCAAACTGCAAACTTGTACGCCAATCTCCATTTTCGTATTGTTGCCGAACTGCAGTAACAAATAATTTTCCTTCGAAGCGTTCTCCAATTCCATTTATTTCAATGATCTGTCCGGGGCTTACCGCCGATGTTCCATCTACAGTAACATTACCACGGATTTTTGCCAACCGGTGTTTCATCATTTTTGCATTTACCCATTGCTGCAATTCGGGTTCTTCAATTTTTCCGCTGTGGTATAATACAAAAGCATCTTCGTCTAAAACATTTGCAAGCGTGGCTCCATCAATATTTCCTGCTTCTGTTACACCCGGGTCATCTGCTTCAACATCGGCAAGTAATTCCTGATCGGTATAATTCCACAT
>DAIOWB010000019.1:0-1078 GCA_036758725.1 Lacibacter sp. | reverse complement strand
TCCAAACCATAACTGTCAATGAGCTCTTCCATTACATCACTGTCTTTTACCTCTTTAAAATATTTACTCTTACAGGCTGCTGTCATCTTTGCCGTTTTATCTCTGCACTCAATCATTAGTACAGAGTTTTTTTTTCTTGTTTTAATAGAATGTTTTACAACAATTCCTTTAAACACTGTTTCTACACTGCTCTGATAACCCAGTTTTATTTCAATTTCTTTACCGGGTTCAAAATCTGCTTTATCACTTACCTCAAATTTTTGTGAGGCCGGATCGCCATCTGTCATTACGATTAATGCAGAAGGAATTTTATTTACCTCTTTATGAATCACTATTGAAAGAACATGCAGGGCATTGGAAACTTCTGTACCGCCGCTAAAAATAGTTGCTGTTACTACAGTTTTCGGCTGATCGGATGGTATGGTATTGCCATTGGACATGGATTTCTATTTCACTTTTTTTTCAATGGGTGGAAAAAATAATTCTGTACCGGGTTGCATATTTCTGAAATTACTCATGCCATTTACCTGTGCCACCTGCAGATAAAATTTTGAATGACCATAAATTCGGTAACACATCAATGGAAGTGTGTCTCCTTTTTTAACTGTTCGGTAATGCGTTAAATCCGGACTGCTTCTTCTCTCCTCTGCAACTCTCCGTTCATCTTCTTTCATTTCACGGATGGTTACTTTGCAGATGGCACGAATGGGTGTGCCGTTTGGATTAAATAATTTGTAAGCGATGTTTAAAGAAGAACAAACACCTTTCACCAGATCTTTTCCCCAAACAAATTTTAAATACTTGGGGCGGTGTATTTCTCCGTCAAAGCCCATTAAAAATTCTTTAAATGCTTTTAATTCATCTGCCAGATCTTTTCTTGGTTTGCCATCGATGATTCCCGTATTATCGAATAAAATTTCAAATGCCAATTCTTCGGGAGGTTTCACAATAAATTTTGCCGGTGTAGCAGAAGTTCCCTGGCCTTGTGCCGCCTGGAATTCCATTTTTGTTTCAAGCGAATAATTTTCGGGATTCAGCATTACACTAAATGGCTCGCCCGATTGTTGTTCACAGGCAA
>DAIOWB010000018.1:0-20643 GCA_036758725.1 Lacibacter sp. | reverse complement strand
AATCTTTCAGAAAAACTAATGTGGAGCTATCGTTTAATTCAAGTGGTTGAAGAATCACAAGAGGTTTGTTAAGATTCTTCTTTTGCTTTTCAACTTTTTGATTACATGATAATCCAATAGTACACAAAGCAAACAAAACAGCCATTCGTTTCATATAAAATGAACGCTATTATTTACTTTTTATTTTTTAAAATAGGGTGTGTGCTCATCTGCAAAGTCTTTATCGGCCTTTTCCCACGCTTCTATTAAACTGCTTTGCATGTCGTACATGCTTTTGTTTGTGTTATTGTATGTATTAACTCCTGAGTTCATTTCATTAACTGCTTTGTTGTAATTATCTACATCTTCTTTGGTACGGTCTCTTTGTTGTTTGGCATCGAATGACTTTTTAAGTTTTGTAAAATTTTCTGTTTTCAGAAGAAAATCCGTAATCTTTGGTACATCGTTCTCCGCCATTCTTTTGTATTGATTTATTGCATGCCTGCAAATATTTGCAAGGGAAGGATCTCCGGCAAAATTCTTTAACGTATCCAAACCTTCCATTCCTTCTTTTGCATAAGTGATCACAGCGTTTCTTGCCTGTTCAATATCATTAATTTTATTATTTTTTATAGCCTTATTCATTTCATTCCATTGCCAGTTACATTTAAAGAAAATTAAATACACATCATTACGATATTGATTAATGGCAGATGCTTTTTTCATTTTATCTCCCATCTCACTGCTTCCCTCTACCAGTTTTACATTGAATTTTTTTGCAAATTCATTTGTTGCTGTATTCCTCTTTTCCTGTGCTGCACTTAATTTCTCGCTGGTTTTTTCCTGCAATAATAAATATGCCTGCATTTCATTAAATGATTGCTCTGCTATTTCTTCCAGGTTTACAATTTTTCCATAATCTTCATTAAATACAAGATATAACAGGTTGAGGTAATCAATACTGCTTTGTCTCAATGCTTTATCGCCTTTATAAAAAGGTGTGCCAATTACATTGTTGCGGCTGTTAATGATACCATCAAGTAATTGCTGACGCATTTTTTCAATTTTTCTTATCCTTCCGCTGTGTGCCGCCGCACTTACATACACAAGATATTTTTGGGTGGCTTCCTGTTCTGCTTTTGAAATCAGGTTCATATATGCAACCGGATTGTCCTCCTGAGCTTTTGCAATTGAGAATATAAAGAGTAGTATAAAACAAAATAATTGTTTTTTCATATACCGAGTATTTTACAGATTTATATTTGAATGTAAGGAGAAATTAATTTCATTATTCTTACAAAAGAATTTTTTTATTTACTGATCATTTTTACCAACAAACGGTAACAGATATTTATATAAGGATCATTCTTTAGCATCAATTTTGTTTCCCCATCCATTTCTGTAAGCCACTCACTGGATTTAAGCCGCTCTTTCTGTAATGAGTGGTTGGCTACAGTAAATGATGGTTGTTGCTCAAATGATTCCAGGTAATTCATATAAGATTGCTGTTTCATTTTAAACTGTATTACATCTTCAATTCGCATTGAAAATTCTTTTTGCTGCATGATGGTATTTATCCATTGGCCATATTCATTCAATTTTTTAAAATATGCACTTGTATCCATTTCTGTTTTTGCGGTTACTTTTATTTCTTCTGTATTAATTACATTATATGCTTTATAATATTTATTCTTTTCAATAGGTAAAAGACGGAAAGCAAATTGTTCGTTTTTTTCTTTCTCACCCACTGTTTCCAAAAGATCGGGCAGCAGAATATCTGGCACCACACCTTGTTGTTGTGCAGTGGCCCCAGTTAACCGATAAAGTGCCATGGTTGTAATCTTAATATAGTTTTGGGATTTCTTTTGTTTGTAATTTTCTAAAGTAACAGTTGTGTCAAGTGGGAAAATAAGTTGTCCGGTAGATTTGCCATAGGTTGCAGAACCTGCAACGATGGCCCTGTTGTAATCCTGCATAGTGGCAGAAAACATCTCAGATGCAGATGCACTATATCCGTTTACCATAATCATTACCGCCCCGCTAAAAACACTGCCGCTGTTTACATCTTTCAATGTATATACTTTAGGTTCTTTGGTTTTATACTGAGCAACCGGGCCGCCATCAATAAAAATTCCGGATAATTCAATTGCTTCCTGCACACTACCGCCACCATTGTAACGAATGTCAATTATTAAGCCTTCAATATTTTCCTTTTTCAGTTTAATAATTTCCTTAGCCACATCATTGGCACAACCAAAAATGCCGGTTTCGGTATTTTCCCAATCAATATAAAAATCAGGAATTGAAATATACCCGATGTTTTTTGTTCCTTTTAAAACATATCCCTGCACTTTGTCTTCTTCATCTTCTTCTGTTGCAAATCGTTCTTTATAAAGTGTTGTTTGTTTAATAGTTCCATCAGGCTTTTTAATTGTAAGGAATAGTTTATCCGATTTTATTTCATTCATTATGCTATCAATTTGAAATAAAGTAAAATCAGTTACGTTTATGGCTGTTTTACCAGGCTCCTGTACAGTAATGATTTTATCGCCGGAATTTAATGCGCCACTTTTAAAAGCTGAACTGCCCGGTTGAAGTTTTCCTATAGTAACTTCTCCTTTTTCATTTTCATTCAGCAACATGCCAAAACGCAATGGTTTTTGGCCCAGATCTTCATCAAATTCTTCTTTTTCTTCTTCGGGCATAAATGCACTATGCGGATCATAACATAGTGCCAATGATTTGCAAAACATATTACCAAAACCGGTAACCAGCCTTTCTTTTAATAATGAATTGGCATATGTTTTCTGAAAAGATTGAATGGTTACTTTCCGAAGAATTGCTTCTGTACTGTCGAGTAATTGTTTTTGTTTAGATGGTTGAAGCGTTGAAAAATCAAAATCTGCATCTGTAATAATATCCAGCATCTTCCATTTGATGTGTTTATATAATTTTTTTTGTTTACTGATAATGCTAGATGAATAAGAACTGTCTTCTTCATTGCTATACTTTTCAGGTAAAGAAAAGTTGAAGGCTGTTTTACAAATAATCTGTACGAGTGAATCATTTTGTTTTACTCTTTTTTGCCAGATAGAAGTAAGCAGTTGAAGAAATCCTGTTTTCTGCTGATTAATTTCTTCATCCAATGAAAAACGATAGATATTAAGTTGATTCAGGTCTTCTGTAATAAATACAATTCTTTCAGGGTCTGCTTTTTTTATGATCAGGTTAAACAGATCGTTGCTTAATTCGTTATTTAATGCTCTTGGTTGAATATGAAATTTCTCAACCATACGGGTAATGAGATAAGCATTATTTATAGAAGAAGAAAAATCCTGAGCTGATACTGCAGAAAAAGAATTCAAAAAGAGTAAGGTAAAAAGCAAGGGTTTCATCAGTTAAACTTTGGTGCCGGAAAATTAAGTCATTTTATGAAAGGATCTAACAACGATTAATAACTCAACAACTTCTCAATGCTTTCTCCCAACCTGCTCTTTGCCATAAAATTATTTTCAAGCTCAATATTAAAAGGTATGGGTGTATCTAAACTTGCACAACGTAAAATGGGTGCATCCAATAACGAAAAACAATGTTCTGCAATCCATGCTGCAATTTCTCCCCCAATGCCTCCTATTAATGTGTCTTCATGCAATAACAAAACACGCCCGGTTCTTTTCACTGCTTCACGAATAGCAGCATAATCTAATGGAGCCAGTGTTCTTAAATCTAAAATATCTATGGAAATTTCAGGATGCTCCGCTGCATAATCTTCGGCCCAATGCACAGCAGCTCCATAGGTAATAATTGAAACTTCATCACCACTTCTTACATGTCGTGCTTTTCCAATTTCTATTTCATAATATTCTTCCGGTACTGGTCCGCTTACTGAACGATACAATGCTTTGTGTTCAAAATATAATACCGGGTTAGGATCATTAATGGCTGCAATCAACAAACCCTTTGCATCAATTGGTGAAGATGGATATACAACTTTTAATCCCGGTACTTTAGTAAACCATGCTTCATTACTTTGTGAATGAAACGGACCAGCACCTACACCTCCGCCTGTTGGCATACGTATCACCACATCTGCATGTTGCCCCCACCTGTAATGAATTTTTGCAAGATTATTTACAATCTGATTAAAACCTACCGTTGCAAAATCGGCAAACTGCATTTCCATCATTGCTTTGTATCCTTCTAAACTTAAACCTAAAGCTGCACCAACTATTGCACTTTCACAAATGGGCGTATTTCGTACTCTTTCTTTTCCAAATTCTTCAACAAACCCTTCGGTAATTTTAAAAGCGCCGCCGTACTCTGCAATATCCTGTCCCATTAAAATAAGATTGGGGTGTTGAATCATGCTTTGATGAAGACCTTCTTTAATGGCATCGATTAAACGAACAGCCCCCTCCCGTCCCCCCAAGGGAGAAGCCGCCACCGCTCCTGTCCCAATTTTAATAATATCATGATTAATTGCAGAGTTGTTGATAAGCAGGGGCTGTGTATTGTGCTCTCCTCCTCGGGGGGAGTTGGAGGGGGCTTGGCTGTACACATCATCTAATTCCTCTTCAGTATCAACAACCATCGGTTTTGCCTTTGATGCCAGTAACAATTCACTTTCTATTGTTTGTTTCAATTCGTTTTTGATGGCATCAATTGCTGTGTCTGTTAATACAGCTTCGCTTAATAAATATTTTTCGAAATTTTTGATGGGATCTTTTTCTTCCCATATTTCAAATAAATGTTTAGGCACATATTTGGTTCCGCTTGCTTCCTCATGACCACGCATGCGGAAAGTCATACATTCAATTAAATAGGGTTTCTGAAATTCAATACAATATTCTTTCACTCCTTTAATGGTATCTAAAACAGAAAGAATATTGTTGCCATCAATCTTTACGCCATCCATTCCATAACCTCTTGCACGTTCAACCAGGCTTTCGCATTTGTATTGTTCATTGGTTGGTGTGCTTAATCCATAACCATTGTTTTCAATTATAAAAATTACAGGCAGGTTCCAAACTGCAGCCACATTTAAAGCTTCATGAAAATCGCCTTCACTGGTTCCGCCTTCACCGGTAAATGCCAGTGATACTTTTAATGCTGAGCCTGTCGAAGCACTTCTGAGTTTATAAGCTAATGCCACACCATCGGCAATAGCCAGTTGAGGACCAAGGTGAGAAATCATTCCGCAGATATGATGCTCTTTACTTCCAAAATGAAAACTGCGTTCTCTGCCCTTGCTGTATCCTTCTTTATTTCCCTGCCATTGCATAAATAATTTATGAAGCGGCATGTTACGGGTAGTGAACACGCCAAGATTGCGATGCAAAGGCATGATCCATTCGCTCTCATCCAATGCCAGCGTGGCTCCTACGGCAATAGCTTCCTGCCCAATACCACTAAACCATTTACTGATTTTTCCCTGCCGCAACAGCACCAACATTTTTTCTTCTATCATCCTGGGAAATAAAAGTTTACGGTAAATCGTTATTAATTCAATATTGGTAAGGTTTTTGCGAACAAATTGCATCTTTAAAAACAATATCTGGTGAGAAACAAAGTTCAGGGTTCGGCTTCATTAAAATATCAAATTCTTTTATTGATTCTTATGGTTTGCGGTCATGTACCGGCATTTTTATTTGCTCAAACAAAGAAAACAGGCAGTGAAGTTTTTGTAGTAAAACCGGTGCCGGGCGAATTAAAAATAAAACAACGGGGAAGTGAGCTTGTTGTTCAATTTCCACGTACACATTTCCGTTCTGCACTTAAATTAATTAATACCAATGGATCGGTACTGAAAGCATTAATGATTGATGAAGGAATGGAGCTTGCTACTGTTTCTGCAAACGGGCTGCCAAAAGGAATATATCAATGCGTGCTGGAAAACCGAACACAGCGGTTTGTAAAAAAACTGATGATTCAATAAGCTTTATTACGATTTTGTTTTTACATCATCTTTAATCACCATTTTATAAACAATGGAATTAACGATGGATAAACAAATGCTGAACAACAATGCATACCAGAAGCCATCTACTTTAAAGCCTTGTATAAAATAATCGTCAAGTAAAATAATACAGGCGTTTATTACAAACAAAAATAAGCCCAAAGTAAAAATAGTTGCGGGTAAAGTAAGAATAATCAGAACCGGTTTTACAATTGCATCCAGAATAGCCAGCACAAATGCAACAAGAATAGCTGTTAAAAAATAATTAATGCTGATGCCCGGCAAAATATAAGCAAGTAAAAATGCATTTACTGCGGTGATAAGGACTTTTAGTATAAATTTCATATGCAACACAGAGTTTAAGTGAAGTGAAGTAACACTGAGGTTAATCCAAATCCGGGTTACTGTTTATTCTTCTTCTGATACCATCTTTCAATAAAACAACATTAAAGTTAATTAACAATCCTATTCTTTTATCAGTAATCAAAATACGGAAATCTTTCTGCTAAATTATTTAAGCTCATCTATTCGTCAGACGAGGGCGTCAGACGTTGTTACGTTTTTATACCACAACCAATTCATAAAAATTATCGGGCTGCAAATATTTATTTGCCAGCTCCTGTAATTCTAATGATGTAACATTTTTTATGGAGTTGACTGAATTATAAAAGTAACTTTCATCCAGCCCGTTTAAAATTAAATTTTTCCAACGGCCAATGATATGAAACGGGCCATCTAAATCGCCAAGAATGGTTCCAATGAGAAAATTCTTTACCAGTTTTAATTCATCATCATCAATCAACTCGTTTCTCAAATCTTCCATTTCAATATATACTTCTTTTAGTGTTGCTTCACATACATCTCTTCCTGCTTCGGTGCTAACCATCCAGCCACTTGTTTGTATATGATTGAGAATATAACTGTGTATGCCATAGGTATATCCTTTTTCTTCACGGATATTGCTCATCAGCCTCGATCCGAAAAATCCGCCAAACAAAGTATTCAACACTTGTACTTTCTGAAAATCGGGATGATGCCTGTTGGGGAATGGCCTTGCCAAACGTATAGCACCCTGAACTCCTTTTTCATCATTAATGATTCTGTATTTTTTTTCTTTTGCTTCAATTACCGGATGTTCAATAACAGGTAATGCCGTTTTGTTTAATGGTAATTGTCCAATAGTTGCATTGAGCTGCTCAATAAAATCGGCCGGTAATAATCCTGCAGCAAAAACGGTACAATGCCCGTTGGTATAATATTGTTTATAATAATCCAGTAACTGTTGCTGTTGTAATGCATCATAATCTGTTGCATTACTATAAACACCATACGGATGATTTTTCCCAAACAGATATTCATCTATCAATCGTCCGGCAACAAAATCACATTTCTTTAAATTCACACTCAGTCTTTGCTTCATGTTTTGCCTGTAAATATCCAGTTCGTGTTGAGGATAAATGGCATCTGTAATCATTTCAGCTATTACGGGAAGATGTTTTGCATAATGCCTGTCAATGCAATGCAGAATAATAGTTGATGTTTCATTGTAACAACCACGGCTTAAATGAGAACCATAATAATCAAAATGTTCATTTAATTCAAAGGCTGTTTTATTTTTTGTTCCGTTCTTAATTAAAAAATTAGTTGCGGCCGCAAGGTTGTTTTGTTTTTCATACCAGTTGCCGGCTTTAAACACAAGTTCTAAACTTAATACTTCCTGTGTGCCTGCATTTACTGCATAAACTTCCACACCATTATCAAGTACATATTTATCATAAGGCTTGAGTTTTAAATCAAACTCTGTTGCGTCTTTAATAAATGGAGCGATACTTCTGTTTATTGATTGTTCCTTAACCTGCATATTTGCTTTACTTTACTTTAAATAGTTTTTTAAGAATGGATTGTTGATTATTAATCTTGATGAATGATGAACAGTAATGATCCTCACAATTCTTGGTGAAACTTTATAAATAATCCTGAATTTAAAAACACTTACTTCTCTGATTGATGGATTGAAAAGTTCTTTTACAACTTTGCCTCGTTCAGGAAAAGCAGAAAAAGAGTCAATTTTTATAATAAATTTTTCAACAAGCATTTGTGCATTTTGCAAAGAATCTTCGGAAACAAAATCATAAATCTGCCTTATGTCTTTCTGTGCCTGTCTGCTTATTTTTATTTTGACCATGAACGCATTTCTTTTTTAAAAACATCCCAGTCTTTTTCTTTCCCTTCTGCAATATCTTTTAATCCTTTTTCAACCTTATACATCAGCAAGAGTTCATTCAACAACTTTTCGGTAGAATATGTTTTGGGAACAGCAATTACTTTTTCTTTTATTTTTTTAACTGTGAGCATAATTAAAAATTTACTTAAATCTACAACTTAATTCCTGGCTAAATAATACAATGTGTTGCTGTTTTTCTCATCAAATACTTTAATGCATTCTTCCAGTAATTCCTGTACTGTTACACTTTCATACTTTGGCAACTCGTCGTTCATCAGTTGAGCATCGCCCAGTAATTCATAATAAGCTAAACTGTTTGCACGGCTCATCACCGTCATATCTTCAAACAAAATGGTGCTCTCGGTTTTATTAATTACTTTTTGCAATTCTTTTTCATCAACCAGATTTGTTTTCATTTTTTCTACTTCTGTATTCACTGCTTTTTCCGCATCTTCTATTTTAACTCCCTTCACCAGTTTTCCTTCAATGGTAAGCAAACCCGTATCAATACTTCCAAAATGATAACATTCAATATTGCTGAAGAGTTTTTGCTCTTTTACCAATGCCTGGTATAAACGGCTGCTTGCACCACCACCTAAAATATCGGTAATTAAATCAACAACATAATAACCTCGTTCAAGCCTTGAAGCCATATGCCATGTTTTATAAAACGCATCTAACGGAACATCGGCTTTTACTTCCAGTCTTCCTGCTTCGGTTTGTTTTGGTTCTTGCGGTAACCGGCGAATATATTTTTCACCTGCAGGAATAGGTCCAAACCATTTATCTGCCAAACGCATTACATTTTCTGTTTCAACATTTCCTGCAACAACAAGAATGGCATTGGCCGGTGTATAATGTTTAAAGAAAAAGTTTTTTACATCCTGCAATTGTGCTTCTTCAATATGTTTTAATTCTTTGCCAATCGTCATCCATTTATACGGATGCACTTTATAAGCAAGTGTACGCATCTTGTTCCATACATCACCATAAGGTTTATTAATGTAGTGTTCTTTAAATTCTTCACTTACCACTTTGCGTTGTACATCTAAACTTTTTTCATCAAAGGCAAGACTAAGCATACGGTCACTCTCCAGCCAAAAAGCGGTTTCTAAATTTTCTGCAGGAAGCTGACAATAATAATTGGTAAGATCGTTGGTAGTATAAGCATTGTTTTCACCACCGGCTAATTGCAATGGTTCATCATATTCAGGAATATTAATGGAGCCGCCAAACATGAGGTGTTCAAACAAATGAGCAAAGCCGGTTCTGTTTTCATCTTCATCTCTTGCGCCAACATCATACAAAACATTTACAACAGCCATGGGTGTTGACAGATCTTTATGCACTAATACTTTTAATCCGTTAGACAGAACAAAACGTTCAAAATTGATCATAGAAATTTTTTAATAGTAGAAAGCACCCACCCCTAACCCCCGTCCGATCCGGCACGGGCGGGCCTCCCGGGAGGGGAGGTTTGCAAAATTCGGTAAAAAAGAAATGAGCTGTTGAATTACTTTAAAATACTGCCAATTTTTAACTCAATCATTTTAGGCTGGTTATTACGCAATAACAGGATACGTACTTTTTCACCTGCGTTTTGCAACATTGCTTTGTATTGTTGAATATTGTTGCTGAAGTTTGATTCCACTCCAAAAATAATATCGCCGGGAACAATTCCTGCTTTC
The DNA here is from genome assembly GCA_036758725.1 of Lacibacter sp. Classification (GTDB taxonomy): domain Bacteria; phylum Bacteroidota; class Bacteroidia; order Chitinophagales; family Chitinophagaceae; genus Lacibacter. Next base: position 10,796 of record DAIOWB010000018.1, on the reverse strand, counting down.
TCTGCAGGCGATCCTTGCTGTACTTCAGTAATCAACACTCTGCCATCAACAAAATAAAAATTCATGCCGGTATAAGAATAATCAAAAGGGTCTCTTAAATGCGTATTTGGTGTAAGATGAATTATTTTTTCAGGATAATTAATTACCATGTTAAAGCGTCGCAATAAATCACTTCCTATTAATCCGCTTATGGCAGGATATCCAAGTATATTCAATGAATCATAATAAATATGCAAGGGAACTTTTGAAAATTTGTACGGGCCTACTTTTACTCTTTTTAATGTTGTTAACCGCATATTAATTTTTCCTAGCAAACCTTCTACCTGAGTATCTACAATTTTTTTCTTTTTACTAATAAAAACACTGTCGTTTGTAAACCTGTCGCTTATGAGTAAACACATACCGGCTCCCGTATCAAAATAAAAATTCAATAAGTATGAATTTTCATCAATCACTTCGTGCCTGGTAATAGGTATGGTTGCAAATACAGGATTTAAAAACGTTCCTGATTTTGGGTAACGGTATTTACCAGGAGTATAAATAGAAATGATTTGTGTGTTGTTATCAATTGCAACAATAAACCGTCTTAAAAAAGAATAACCAATAATACCATCAACCCGCATACCATATACTTCACTTAAAATTTCATAATCATTAATGTGAAAATCAAGTTTCTCAACATCCAATCCGGGAAAATGCAAAGTTCCTCCTTTATAAAAATGCAGCGGTTTAATTCCTCCAATGCCCCGTATGGTACGGTCGCTGGCCTCCATAGGTAATTTATAATAACTGGCAGTTAAGGTATCTAATGAAATGCCACCGCTTCCGGTGTCTAAAATAAAGTTGAGTGTATCCTTAAATCCATTGAGTGTAGCATGTAAGATAACAATGCCTCCTGTTAACTGTTCAAACTTAAAACTGGTAAGCAATTTTGCCGGAGGAAAATCAGTTTCCTGTGCATGTAACTCCACACAAATCAATAACAGAATAATCGTTTTAACCAATTTCATACTTCAATATAGAGGAAAGCCCTTGGTTAGACAAGCGAATTATGATAAACGCTTCGTGGTTTATACATGTTCCCGCTGTATTTTTGCAAATGCAGAAAAAAGAGTGATGTTACAAGCTTTTCTGCTACTATTAATCTTTTGTTGCCCGTCCGAATGGCAAGGCCGGGCGGACGTCGCACATGAATACAATTGCAACTCTTAAACAAACATTATGAACCTGAACGATCTTTATCAAAAAGCTTCCAACTTTGAATTTCTTACTATTGAAGAAGGCGTGTACCTGTTTCAACATGCACCATTAACAGAGTTAATGTTTGTGGCAGATGAATTACGCAAACAACAAGTGCCTCACGGAAAAGTTACCTGGCAAATAGACCGCAATGTAAACACCACCAATGTTTGTATTGCCAATTGTAAGTTTTGTAATTTCTTTCGCATACCCGGCCATCCTGAAGCATACATTACAGATATTGAAACCTATAAAAAGAAAATTGAAGAAACCATTAAATGGGGTGGAGATCAGTTGTTGTTACAAGGCGGCCATCATCCTGAATTAGGTTTGGAATTTTATACAACTTTATTTAAACAATTAAAAGCACTTTATCCTTCTATAAAATTACATACACTCGGTCCGCCCGAAGTAGCACATATTACCAAGCTTGCAAAAAGCACACACAAAGAAGTACTCACTGCATTGAAAGAAGCGGGAATGGATTCATTACCTGGTGCAGGTGCAGAAATATTAATTGATCGTGTTCGCCGTTTAATCAGCAAAGGAAAATGCGGTGCACAGGAATGGTTAGATATTATGCATGAAGCACACATGCTCAACATTACTACTTCTGCTACCATGATGTTTGGGCATGTAGAAACTTTACAAGAACGGTTTGAACATTTGGTAAAAATCCGTGAAGTACAAAGCCGCAAACCTGAAGAGGCAAAAGGATTTCTTGCATTTATTCCATGGACGTTTCAGGATGTTGATACACTGCTTGCAAAAATCCGTGGCGTTCATAATTTAACAACAGCAGAAGAATATGTACGTATGATTGCCATGAGCCGTATTATGTTACCCAATGTAAAAAACATACAGGCAAGTTGGTTAACAGTTGGTAAAGAAACGGCACAACTTTGTTTACAGGCAGGCGCCAATGATTTTGGAAGTATTATGCTGGAAGAAAATGTGGTGAGTGCTGCAGGTGCACCACATCGTTTTACATATAAATCAATACAAGATGCCATTCGTGAAGCAGGCTTTGAACCGCAGTTGCGTAACCAGCAATACGAGTGGAGAGAATTGCCACAGATGATTGAAGAGCAGGTGGTGGATTATTAATGCTGCAAAACTTTGCCAAAGCTTTGAATCGCTGTAATTATTCAATCAGTTTTTTACAACTTTGGCAAAGTTGGTTTTAAGAAGAATAATTTTTCATGTTGGTCAGGCGACCAACAAGGGCGTAATATTAAAACTTCAGTTAGCATGAAAAATAACATAAATATTTTCCTTACTCTTCTATTGTTATTTTTTTGTCAATCACAAATATTTGCTCAATCAAATAACTATACAGGTACATGGGTTTTAAACCTGGGAAAAAGTAAATTAGAATCCCCGCCTGAGGGATTTACCGGCAGTGTGTTTATCATAAAACAAGAGGCTGATAAATTTAAGTTAACCAGGTATCATCTATATGGAGAAAAGAAAAAGAAAATAAGTTTTAAGATGGTTGCAGATGGTAAGACAAGAAAGGTAAAAATATTATTTAATGGTAAATTAGAATGGAAAGAAAATAATTTACAGGCAACACTATGGAGAAAGAATTTTTCAAATATTGTACTTTACAAATTTGGAAATAATCAAAATGAATTTATTGCAAACGAAGTTTTTACCGGCAACCCAAATAATTATCATAATATCTGGGTGTTTGACAGAGAAAAATCAAAATAGATAAACAAATTTCTTACAAAGAAAATACATCATCAACAGCGAGTCCGGTTTCCAACAACGCAAAATCTTTTTAAGAAACATCGCCTGAGAATCTAAAGCTTGTGGTGGATTATTAATTCTTCAATGTATTTTAAGACTGCTAATAAAACGAACTGAATATAAATCATTAGTTATTGCATGTACTCCCGATAACTACAAAATTTTCTGATTAATCTTTTGAAACAATTTCTTTTTAAAGAATAAACATCTGTTAAAATTACATTAAGAGATTAAATAATATGAAACCTTTTTGTTTAATAAGTTGTTAGTATCATTAAACAAATAAATATGAAACAAATTCTTTCTTTCCTATCATCAGCGGCTTTGGTTCTGCTATTTTCATCGGTACTTATTTCCTGTAAAAAGGACAAAGTGAAGGACACTTCTAAAGTGAATGTTGTACACGCTTCACCCGATGCTCCCGGTGTTGATCTTTTAGTAGATAATTTAAAGGTGAATACATCACCGCTAACGTTTCCAAACTATACCGGTTATTTATCTGTTACAGCAGGTACAAGGAATATAAAAGTGAATGCAGCAGGTACAAGTACAACAGTAATCAACGCAGATGTTCCTTTTACCAAAGACAAGAATTACTCATTGTTCGCTTTTAACCGCTTAGCTTCTATTAGTGCAATTCTGGTTGAAGATGACCTTGCAACTCCTGCTTCAGGCAAGGCACATATCCGCTTTTTTCATTTAAGCCCGGGAGCTCCGTCAGTTACTGTAGGTGTTTTAAATGGAGATGTATTTACACCGGTATTCTCAAACAGAGCATATGAAACCCAGTCTTCTGCAACTGCTAACCAGGCTTTTGCGCCCGTAGATGCAGGCACCTACAAATTTGATGTACGTGTTGCAGGATCAACAACATCTGTTTTAACACTTAACAATATTACATTGCAGGCAGGAAAAATTTATACTGTTTTTGCAAATGGCATTGTTGGAGGCTCTCCTGCTTTAGGTGCACAAATAATACTGCATAATTAATTTTATTCTGCTATAATAAAAGAGATCCTTGTAATTACAAGGATCTCTTTTATTTATACATGGTCTTTTGCAAATCAGAGAATAAACAAAAACGTTTTCATGCAAAGTGTTTATAGTTTATGTTTACCAACTACTCCCACCTCCTCCACCAAATCCACCACCGGAGAAACCCCCGCCACCAAAGCTTCCACCACTGCTGCCACTACTGCTTGGTGTACTGTAAAAACTTTTCGACATTTCATTCATCGAATGATCAAGGCTGTTTAAGAACATATAAGTATTAAACCCGTTATAATTACCCACATACCAGGTAGGTGGCGGCACATCCAGGTCTTTCAATTTATCTTTCCATGTATCGGCCACATCAAACACAATTGCATAGGGTAATACTTTATCAAAATAATGTTCATCTTCTTTTAAAAAAAGCGCAAGCCGGTCTTTGTCTACCTTCTGTATAAATTCTTTAAAGCCTGCCAGCTGTTTGTAGAGTTCATTTCCTTTGGGTGTTTTCTTAATCATAAAAATTCCAAAGAAAATAATAATCACTCCACTAATGATGAACGCAACTGGATGCCAATAAGGATTGCCCCAGTTACTGATCAACTGAATAAAGCCATAAACCATCGCTGCTATTCCCAACATTAAGAACAAAAACACAAATCCTCTTGAATATTTTTCATAGTATGCACCTTTGTCAACTTCCTTTTCTAATTCTAATTTTGCTTTGTTCATAGTAACGTACAGTTTATCTTTCAAACTATCAAGTGCAACGGTATTACCCGTTTCAAATATTCCGTTGAACAATGTTTTTTCAAAAGACATGGCTGTTTCAGGAAGGTCTTTTAATTTAATAAATTCGTACTCCGTTGTTTTTATTAAACCCAGCAACGCTTTCTTTTCTGTTTCCTTTACCTGTAAATACCCGGCTGCTCCCCAATAAGGTACCAATGCAGTAAGATCTCTTTTATTTAATTTATTATCTATGATATATCCCGATACACTTGGGCTGACATTGTTAGGAGGGTAAAATTGGGTTGTAATGGTAAGCTCTTCATCTTTCCCTCTTTTTTTCCATATCCTGAACATCAGTATAAGAACAAAAACGGGCAACAACAACCATGCTATGCCAAGCAGCATATAGTTTTGTTTAATTAAAAAACCATCAGGAAAAACAATTCCCACTGTTAATCCCTGGTTGGGTTGCAACGCTATTGTTGTGCTGCCTGAAAATATTTTATTATTTGTCCATTGAGAAACGGTATTGTTTTCTTTTGAACCCGTAGCGCCGGTTGCAACAAAAAATGAAGGTGTAGAAGGCAATGCATCATACAACTCTATGGAAAAACTGGCAGAGTCAATACTGGTATCCCATTGATCACCGATAATATTTAAATACAGTTCTGAATGATCTGCAAAAAAATTAATCGTGTTCAATAACCTGTAATGAATAATATACTTCTGCAAACCATCTACATACTTATTTTTTGAACCAATTTTTATTTCTTTATAATTACCACGGTTGCTAACTGCAAAATCATAATCGCTAACATGAATATCGTTAATGATGATTTGTGCATAGCCGTTCGATTCAAGCTGCCGTTCGGCTTTTTGAGTGCCGGCCGGTAAAGGAGCCAATGCATATTTATAAGGGATCATCCTTATAATTCCATGACGGCTTTCGGAAAAATGAACCAGGATGGTTTCGGTAATATCCAGCGATGCATCTTTGTTAACAATAACACTCACATCATATTGCTGAATGGTATAACCTCCCTGTGCATTTGAATACAGTGTAACAGAAACTGAAAACAGCAGGGAGAGAAGTAAGTTTTTCACTTGTTGTTTTTTAAAACTTTACTTCTATATTTTTTGCTTCTTCTTTATTTTCCAGTTCAAAGAATTCACGTGCTTTAAAAGAGAACATGTTGGCTATTAAAACACCAGGGAACTGTTGAATAGAGGTATTAAAATCTCTAACCGTAGCATTATAATAACGGCGTGAATTACCAAGATCACCTTCTATATTCTGCAACGCCGTTTGCAATTCAAGGAACTGGGCGTTGGCTTTCAGATCGGGATAACTTTCTGCAATAGCAAGCAATCCTCTTAATGCGCCACCTAATTGCTGGTTAGCAGCTGCCATGCCTGCAACATCACCGGGCGCAACAGCAACAGCTGCATTACGAGCCTGCACAACTTTTTCAAGCGTTTGGCTTTCATGTGCAGCATAACCTTTTACTGTATTAACCAGGTTGGGAATAAGATCGAAACGTTTTTTTAAGAATACGCTGATGTCGCTCCAGGCATTATCAATTTTTATTTTTGCTTTTACCATTCCGTTGTACATACCAACGATCCAGAAAACGAGTAAGGCAATTGCGCCAAGAATTATCCAGAGTGCCATAGCTTTAAAATTTAAATTGTAAGTAAAGAGCGGGAGAATATTTTTCTATACTGCAAATTAATACAAAAGACAAGATTAATTTCTGAAAGTATTCACTCCTTTTGTGCAGATATTTTACCCTTAAATACAAAGACCCCTTCTTAATACAAGTTGATTCTAACAAACAGATATAAAAAAAGGATGGTTTCATTTTGTATGAAACCATCCGGGTTTAAAAGGTAAGATAACGGGTTTATTTCTATCAATAATTATTTAACCTTGTTTGCAATGATCTGTGCATCGTTTTGTGTGGTACTGCAACCATAAACTGATGTTCCAATCCACCATTTGCCTACCGGCTGATTATAAGAGACCCCCATAATTGGCGCTTCACCATTGCCACCGGGATTATATTCTTTTAAAAAATTGCAATTGGCATCATACAAGGTTTGATGATACAAACCGAGTGTGTGTCCGGTTTCATGAGAAGTTGCTTCCCAGTTATATTTTTGATTATATCCTAATGCTTTTGAGAAAACAAAAGCAGGAACTTCAAGGCCCCAACCTAATGATTCTGCATAAGCAACACCACCGGCATTAGGATACCATGCATTGTTTTCGGTAATAATTACACGCTGTCTTTTTGCCGCAGTTACTGAAAAATAAACAGCAGAATCGGTAGTAATAACAATGTTTTGAAAAGGGCTAAAGTCGTTTTTCACTTCGGTAATAATATTCTGAATTTCTACACTGGAAAAGCCTGAAGGGGTACAATAAAAAGGAATCCCGCTGTTCCAATAGGGTGATTTTACGGTTTGCCCGTCAAAATCTAAAAACACAACCCATGAAGTGGAAATTACTGTTGTATTGTTGTTTGTTGTTGTATTTGTATCACAAGCATCACCAATTCCGTTTTTATTAGAATCTTTCTGATCCGGATTATACGTCTTTGGGCAATTATCACGGCTATCAGCTATACCATCTTTATCTGTGTCTCTCACTCTTGCAGCAAGGTTTGAAACATCAGCCAGGTCGCCTCTTGTTACTGTATTGTAGTCTCCTTTTAAAAAATCACAGGCCTCGGCCTTTTTTTGTGAAACGGTTAAACTCACATCTTGTTTTTTGCAAGCTATTGCTAAGAGGAGTACAGAGTAAAGGGCAATCTTTTTCATTTTTTTATTGTTTTTTTTGCTGTTACTTATAATTACGAGTCAAAAATATTTCCCTAAGGAGCCGGGTATTAAACAATTCGGTAAGATTGGGCTTATAGGGGGTGAAACCCTGTTTTTTGCAGGTGAGAAATGCGGGAAAAGTGTTTTTGCCAGGATTCTTTGGATGAACTAACAGGAAAGCTTCGAGTTAAAAAATCTTTTTGTAGAACCCTGTACGAGAATGTTTCTTTTGGCAATAGAACAATTCCTAATTTAGTTTATTCTATAAATTGTTTTTGAAACCAAAATCTCATGATCTATAATAACAGAAGATTTTTTACCCGACAGTCTTTTGAAATAAAATCAACAGGAATTAACATACACAAAAAAACCCTCTTTGATTCACTTGAGCATGAGGTCTCTTTTGAAAAAATAGACAACAAAAAGAAAATTCAGACTACCGTAAATAATGGTTTATTAATTATTTCATTTTTCTTTTTTGTAACCGGGCTCTGGTTTTTGTTAGCAGGTAATAATGATGTGTGTTTTGTTTTTTGGCTCATTGCCCTTTTTCTTATTTTAGTTGCATTCATAACCAAATTAAAAGTTGTTACAATTGCCTGTTATGATGGAACTAATATTGATCTGTATTTTAAAAGAGGTAATAAGGAAGATGTGGTTGAATTTGCCAATCAAATTATTAACTCCGGCAATTCCTATTTGTTGAATAAGTATAGTAAAATTGACAAAGACTTACCAATAGATAGTCAAATATATAATTTAGAATTTTTGAGAAATAAGGAAATCATCACCGAAGAACAATTTGAAAATCTCAAAAATCAGCTATTAGGCAGAGAAAATAAATCTTCAATTGGCTTTAGTCAATAACAAATAAAGCGTTTAAAATAAAAACAGGTTGTTCTATGAACAACCCGTTATCCTTTATAGTGATATTGGTTTTGCTATTTTAATGTGGAATTCTTTTACGTAAAAGTCCATATACAAATGTTCCTGTCATGGCAAAAACAAGGTAAACAATAAATACAGTTGCCCCGCTTCCTAATAAAATAAACATAGGAGCAGGACATGCACCAGCTAAAGACCAACCCATTCCAAAAATGGCACCACCAATTAAATAGCGATAAAAGGTTTTTTGTTTGTCTTTAATTTCAATTTGCTGTCCTTCTACGTTTTTTACATTTCTGCGTTTAATAATCTGTACAATAATAATACCTGCAATAACTGCACTACCAATAATTCCATACATATGAAAACTCTGGAAGCGGAACATTTCATAAATACGAAACCAACTTACAGCTTCACTTTTGTAAAGAATAAATCCTAATAAAATTCCAACCAGTATATATCTCGACATTCTCATGATTCAAACAGTTTAAAGAGGAAAAATTAATGGAATAACAACATAGGTGATAAAAAGCCCGCCGGCAAAAAAGCCAATTACTGCTACTAATGATGGAAGTTGCAATGCAGATAATCCGCTAATAGCATGTCCACTGGTGCAACCCCCGGCATAGCGTGCACCAAACCCTACAAGAAATCCGCCCCCGGCAATAATAAACCATCCTTTCCAGCTAAGTAATGAAGCCCAGCTTATAAAATCGGGTACAAGAGGCACCTTGCCGCTTGAAGTATCAATGCCCATATTATTTAAAGTACTAAGTGTGGCTTCGCTTACATGTGCAACATTGCCTTCGCTGCCAATAAAATAATGGCTTGCAAGATATCCTCCAAAAACAGCACCGAGTGCTACCAGTAAATTCCATTGCCCGCTTTTCCAGTCAATTTTGAAAAACTCATTTAGTTCATCGGCACCATCGGCTGCACACATGAGGCGAAAGTTATCAGAAATTCCAAACTCATGCCCGAAGTATAATAAAATAAACATAACCATTGCCAGCATGGGACCAGCCACATACCATGGCCACGGCTGAGCTATAAATGCCTGAACTACATCAAAAACTTCTTTCATAAAATAAGATGTTTTGTTCTTTAATAACCATTGATTTAAACGCCACAAGTTATCAAATGCAAAAACTTTAAATGCTGATTCTCTTATGTGTAAAAAGGTACTTAAATCAGTACTTTGACTGATTTTGCTCATCTGAGTATTTTATTAATCGGGAATAAACTAAAAGTTTGAATGAAAGAAATAAAAAAAGGGACCGTTTCATAGGGTACGAAACAATCCCTGTGTTCTCTAGGGTTATAACTTGCTTTGCTTACTTAATGAATAATCCTTTTCAATGGATATTGGATTTGGATATGGTGTTTGTTCACAGATGCTGAAAAAGACTATTCACATATTTACTAAACGCTAAAGAACTTTTTTGGTTTTTTTGGATATTGGATATTCAGGTGATTTCTTGGGTTCTCTTATAGGTGTCAATCACAAGTCAAAAATAACATGGGCTGCGGGGCTGTAGAAAACAATTCGGCGAAAGGGTTAAAAAGTTGGGTAAAAGCTGAAAAACATCCGTTGAATAAAAAAAAGACCATTAAAAATGGCCTTTTTATAATGAGAGAATTGATGCTATTAATCTGGCAATACAATCCAGTAAATTAAAACAATTCTGCGGCGTTCATCATCTGTTTGATAATCGGTGATTGTTTTTGTTGGAAAGGTTTCTCCCTGTCCATAGCCATAAAAATGAAATTTTATTTTATCTGCAGCCTTAAACCCGGTTCCTTTCCTTTGAAGAATTACTTCAATTAATTTACTAATCTCCTGTGCCCTTAATTCAGAAATGGCCTGGTTTAGCTCCTCTTTGGAAGCCGTTGTTTTTTTAAGATACGTAAGAAGTATTTGATACATTTCCGATTCGGTTGAAAACCCCATTCCATCTGCAAAACCATTTACAACCAATGTTGCAGTACTTTGAATGCTGTCGTATTTATTCGCAAACTTCATTAATGAATCAACAAGTGGATTAAAAGCAACAGCGGCAATATCAAATTTATCTTCTGGTATAATATATTTTCCGGGACCAAAAAAAGCGGCTAATTCATATAATTTTTTATCGGCAATCTCAATCGCTTCATTTACCATCTTCATTTTATAAATCCGTAAATAAGATTGATTATTATAATTTTCTAACAGAATTACTTTTGATGTTATGATTCCTTTATACTCTTTTCTGAATTCTTTTGGTTTAGTTAGTTTTTTCTCCAGGTATACAATTTCATTATCAATAGAATCAATTCCACGTTTAAATTTATTAATCCGTTCATAAATACGTTTATTAATGGTTGTGTCTATT
>DAIOWB010000017.1:0-20716 GCA_036758725.1 Lacibacter sp. | reverse complement strand
ACCTTCTGATTTTTGTTAATACAAGAATATCTTCTTTTGAATAAAACCTGAAACGTTGCATAAAATATTTTTGAATGATGATGAAGTTAACTGTTTTAATTCTGATGTGTTTATTTATAAAACTCGCCGCTAATCATGACTCTTTCAATGAGGTTAGTTCCAAAAGCATAAGGCAAATAAGCTAATGATGGAATAGGTTTTGTAAAAATGAGGTTGGCTCTTTTCCCAACTGTAATGCTTCCAAGTTCATCTTCAACTTCCATGGCAAAGGCAGCATTGATTGTAGCCGCATTGATTGCTTCTTCAGGCAACATGCTCATTCCAATACAACTCATAGAAACTACAAGATTCATATTGCCACTGGGTGATGATCCGGGATTATAATCACTGGCAAGAGCAATAGCTGCACCGGCATCAATTAATTTTCTTGCAGGTTGAAAAGGCATCCGCAGAAAAAAAGCAGCAGTTGGCAATAAGGTGCCAATAGTTGATGATTGTGCAAGATCTTTTATATCAGCTTCTGTCATTGTTTCAAGATGATCAACAGATATTGCTTTTAACTCAATTGCTTTTTGCAAACCACCAATACTGTTTAATTGATTAATATGAAGTTTGGGCTTTAATCCTAATTTCATTCCGGCATTACAAATGGTTTCCATTTCATTAACAGAGAAAAAACCATTTTCACAAAACACATCAATAAAATCGGCCAACTCTTCTTCAGCAATTACAGGAAGCATTTCATGAATGATTAAATCAATATACCCCTGGTGATTGTTTTTATATTCTGCCGGGTAAGTATGAGCAGCCAGAAAAGTTGCTTTAATAGGAATAGGTGATGTTAATTTCAACTTTTTAATTACCCTTAATATCTTCAACTCATTTTCAACACTTAATCCATATCCGCTTTTAATTTCAACAGCACCTGTTCCCAACAGAATAATTTCATTTAAGCGGCCCCATGCATGGCGTAATAAATCCTTTTCTGACATAGCTGCCAATTTTGATGCTGAATTTAAAATTCCGCCTCCCTTTTCTGCAATTTCTGCATAACTCAACCCTTTTATTTTATCTATAAACTCTTCTTCCCTGCTTTGTGCATAAATTAAATGCGTATGACTATCGCACCAGCCAGGCAAAATAAACTGATCTGTTGCATCTATTTCTTCATCAAAATCATTTTCTACACCTTCTATATTTTCCATTGATCCGTAAGCAGTAATCAACCCATCCTTAATACCTAAATAAGCATTTTCAATTGCGGGCAACAAGGCTAATTCTTTTCCACGAAGTAAAACCAGCTCTTCTCTAACTCCAAACAGGCATTTTATATTGGTAATTAAAACACTCATAACATAAATGTAATAGTTTTATCTTTTCAATCTTGATATTTAAAAATAAGTTTGTTTTAAGAATGATTGTGTTTATAACTACTATACAAAAGTTTAAGAAACAGGGAGAAAAAACCGGTTGGACCTATATTGAAATACCTGCAGCCATTGCAGAACAATTATACCCGGGAAATAAAAAGTCGTTTCGTGTTAAAGGAAAATTTGATACTTACCATTTTGATGGTATAAGTACACTGCCTATGGGTAATGGTAATTTTATAATTCCATTAAATACTGAAATCAGAAAAGCAATTAAAAAATCGGTGGGGCATACACTAAAAGTTCAGATTTCTTACCAGCCTAAAGCGTATGCAATTAATAATGAATTGATGGAATGCCTCAAAGATGAACCAGCAGCATTAAAAACATTTAATTCCTTAACCGGTTCACACAGAAATTATTTCAGCAAATGGATTGAAAGTGCAAAAACTCAGGGAACCCGTGCAAAACGAATTGCAATAGCTGTAAATGCATTAGCCTTAAAAATGGGTTTTCCGGAAATGATGAGATTTCAACAAGAAAAAAAGAATTTATAAGTTTTTTTTCAACAGAACATTTGTTAGTGTGAATAACAATCATGAAAAGATAAATAAATGATGGGTTACTTTTTTTCTCAAGCTGTATTAAGTAGTGGAATAAACTGTTATTTGTGTTTACAATCAGCAGTTTAACCATAAGCACTTATTAAATTAAATAAAGAAAATGGTACAAAAAACTTACTACAAAACAAAAGACTACTGCAAGGTTAAATTTACTTTTACCGTAGAAAATGCAGAAACTATTGAAATACTCGGCCTCAACAGCGATTGGGAAAACTCAATCATTATGAGCAAGAAAAAAGATGGCACATTCAGCGCTGATGTGAATCTTCCTAAAAATTCAAAACAAGAATTTAAATACCTGGTTAACGAAAATCTTTGGTTGAATGAGCCTGAAGCTGATGCTGAACAAACAAACGATTTTGGCGGAAAAAACAGTGTAATAATTCTGTAATTACAACACATTTTTTAGATAAATAGCATTACAATCCTGAAATTCAGTATTGTAATGCTATTGCTTTTATTAATAAAAATTAATTCCCGGCTTTTTTACTTATGTCAATAAGCGCTGCTACCAGTTGATCTAATTCTTCAGGGGTAGTATAAAGATTGGGTGTAATTCTGCACCCATGCACATTGGCATAGTCAATAGCAACAGTATAAATTCTATACTTATTCTTAAGCGTTTCAGCCAGTTTTGCCGGCGCTAAATCCTGTATGCCTACATTGGCAATTCCACAAGATCTGGAGTCTTCTTTTGCAGTATTTACAATGATTCCGGGTAAATCACGAACCTTACTTGTCCAGTAAGTTTGCAAATACCTTAACCGATCTTCTTTACGCTTTGCACCTATTTTCAAATAATAATCTATCGCATCGGCAATTGCAAGATCGGTATGTACCGGATGCGTGCCGGTATGATTTAATCTGGAAATATCATTCAACTCCCTACCCGATTCTGCAAGCAATGGCCAAACACTTGAGATGTTTTCTTTTTTTACATAAAGTAACCCGGCTCCAAGTGGTACACTAAGCCATTTGTGCAAACTTGCCCCATAAAAATCACATTGCAGATCTGGTATTTTGAACTGTATATGTGCAAATGCATGTGCCCCATCTACTAACACTTTTACTCCCTTGCTATGAGCCATTTCACAAATTTTTCTCACGGGTAAAATCTGGCCCGTTATATTAATCATATGACAAACCATTAAGAGTTTGGTTTTAGATGTAATAGCATTGGCATATAGACTAACTATTTCTTCATCAGATTGAGGATGATTTGGTATAGAAATAATTTTATTAATCACTCCATAACGCTTTGCAACCTGCTTAAACATATCTAACATTGCTCCATAATCCTGTAGTGCCATTACAGCTTCATCATCTGCTTTCCAATTGAACCCTGAAATAATTGTATCAAGCGATTCTGTGGTATTTCGTGTAATAATAAGTTCATCAGTTGTACATCCTGCCACTTCTGCAAGCTTTGCAGCCATCTTCTTTTTATTATCCGTTTGAACTGTACGCATATAGTATGAACCCTGGTAATTCACTTCACGTATATGAGTAATATATTTTTCAAGAGTTTGTTGTGGTAAAAAACAATAATATCCATTCTCAAGATTGATATAATCAGGCTTTAGCCTGTATTCTTTCCTTATACCTGCCCAAAAGGTTTCGTCACTTGCAAGTTGATCCGAATCTGTATGTTCATAATGATTGAGCCAGGTATCTAGATGGCTCACTTTTGTGAACCCTGCAACTCCTAAAAGAGATGCCTTTTTTAAGAATGAACGCTTATCCATTCCTTAAATTAATTCTTTTTGTTGATTTTGAATAAAAGCAGCCCAAAATTTACTGGCATTTTTTATTTCAGAAAAATAAAGCGAATTATACTGAACTTTATATAACTAAAAAGCAATAATCTTTCTTCTATTATGTTTGCTTCATTTGATTTATGGAAAATACTGGCCGGTATAGCCATTTTTTTACTGGGCATGTTCTTCTTAGAAGAATCATTAAAGAAATTAGGTAGCCGCTCATTTAAACTGTTTTTAAAAAAACAAACCGAAAGTAAATTAAAAGCTGTATTTGGTGGGGCTTCAGTAACAGCTATACTGCAGAGCAGCAGTGTGGTTAACCTCATGTTGCTGGCATTTGTTGGTGCAAACATTTTACCAATGAAAAATGCTCTTGCGGTAATGCTTGGTTCAAACTTTGGCACAACCATAACCGGCTGGTGGATCACATTCCTGGGCTTTAGTTTTAATATTGAAGCATTTGCTTTGCCAATTGTAGGCATTAGCGGAATACTCATGATGATTTTTGATAAAGAATCAAAGTGGTATCATTTCACCAGTTTCCTTGTTGGCTTTGGATTTTTATTTCTGGGGTTAGATTATATAAAAACAGGTATTGAAAAACTGGTGCTGCAAATTGATTTAACAGCATTTAATCAATATCCGGCCATTGTTTTTGTGTTAATAGGAATACTGGTAACCTCACTCATACAGTCCAGCTCAGCCACCATGGCCATTGTATTAAGTACCCTCTTTGTAAACGGTATCAGTTTCTACACAGCAACGGCCATTATACTTGGTTCTGAGATTGGAACAACTGTTAAATTAATCATTGCTTCCATGAACGGGCTCTCTGCAAAAAAAAGATTGGCCTTAGGTAATTTAATTATCAATGTTGTTACAGTGGTACTCGTTTTTATATTTCTATCATCCATTAATCATTTCATAAAAGAAATAATTCGGATTGAGAATAATCTGTATGCACTTGCATTTTTTCAAACTTTAATTAATACGCTCAGTGCAATTCTCTTTTTTCCTTTTTTAAACCTATTTGGAAAATGGCTTGAGAATAAGTTTAAATCTTCACTTAATGAACATTCACATATACGTAATGTGAAAATAAAAGAAACAGAACCTGCAGTAGTAGCACTTGAAAAAGAAGTTTGGCATCTGTGCTTACATTATCTTGAATTTGCTGAACGTTTATTTCAAATAACGGAAAATAAAGAGTTGCAATTATTTATTCAAAAAGACTTTTTATCAAAAAATCTTCATGAAAAATATAATTTTATTAAATTTCAACATGGAGAAATACATGGGTTTGCCATACAGCTAATTCAATCAAATTCCCTTGAAACAGACTTTACAAAACGTATAGCACAATTAATAGCTTGCAACAGAAATACGATGTATGCAGCAAAAAGCTTAAACGATGCCTTTACTGATACAGAACAACTCAGGAATTCTTCTAATGAGTTTAAATATAAATTTTACTTACAAACCAAAGAAAGAACGCAACTTTTTATAAACCAGCTAACAGGTTTATTATTAAATAATCAGTTTAATAACTTATTTGAAGAAATTACCCAAATTTATCAATCAACTACTAAAAGCTATACTACCATTTTACATGATCTTTATAAAGAAGGGATCACAAACAACATCAGTGAAATTGAGATTTCCACACTCATCAATTTTAACCGTGAAATATACACATCCTTCAAATCAATCATTTTTGCGTTAAAAGACTATCTTCTAACCCCCGAAAAAAGCGAATACTTTGATGAATTACCGGGTTTTATACGTTAAATAACCAACAATAATTCCCCAAACTCAAAATATAGTTTAGGGTTGATAAATAAGACCAATATGCGTTAACAAGGTACTATCATTGCAGTCTGATGTGCCGTATAAATAACTGATTATTTTTGACTATGAATAACAAAGAAATTTACTGAGTGCAGTCAAAACGAGTACTGATAACAATCATGTTTCTGCCAGCTAACTACAACTACTTTTATAGAGCAAAAAATACCTGATTATGACACAGAATAATTATAAAGAATTCAGTGAGGTTCTGGAATCCCCAAAATACTATCCAAGCGTCTCTCTTATTATCCCGTTAGAGTCAAAAATAAATCAACAAACAGAACTAATATACAAATTGAAGAATACTTATCATAAAATAGAAGCGGATTTAAAAAACAATTACCCGCCAGAAAAAGCAATACCTGTTTTGCAAAAATTAAGTAAGATAATTGAACAGGTCAATTATCAATCGAATAAAAAAAGTATTGCTATTTATGTTTCTCCAATTATTGACAAAATATTTTACCTGGATGTAGTTACTGAAGAAAAAACGGTTATTGATGACTCTTTTGAAATAAGAGACCTGATCTATAATAAAAAAGAAGACCGTAAATACTTTTTACTTATTCTTAGCAGTAAAAAAATAAAATATTTTGAATGCTACAACCATCATTTCAAACTATTACCATCACCGGTGCAGGATGAAATCAGTTTTTATACCAATGATATAGCAGAAAAAGTTACAAACTTCAGTGATCAGAATGAACGTAAGGAAATATTAATGGATAAATTTTTAATGCATGCAGATCATGGATTAAGTGAATTACTGCAAACAAACAATCTTTCCGTTTTTATAACCGGAACCGACCGTATTATTGGTCATTTCAAAAAAATTACCAAAAATGCAAGTAGCATCAGGCAGTATGTTTCTGGTAATTTTGAAGATTCAACCCAGGCTGAATTATCACTTATTTTAGATCCTGTTATTAAAGACTGGCAAAAACTAAAACAAATCAATCTGTTAAAAGAAATGGAAAAAGCCCTGAGCCATAAAAAAATGGCCAGAGGTATTAAAGAAGTTTGGGAAGCAGCCACACAAAAAAGAGGACGTTTACTGATTGTAGAGAAAAATTATGAATGCCCTGCCCAGCATAGCAGCGAAGAGGATACCATTTATATACAAAATGAAATTTTAAATCAATCATTGTTTATTAAAGATGCGGTTGATGATGTTATTGAAAAAGTATTACGTTATGGAGGTGATGTGGAGTTTGTTGATGATGAGATGCTTTTTAATTATCAACATATTGCATTAATTGAATACTTTTAATTTACACTTCAACAATTATTTTAAAACCGGGCTTACTCTTTTCTGATTCTATTTTAAAAGTCCCATTAAATACTTCAGTACGTTGTTGTATTGCATGAAAACCTGTGCCATATTTCAATTTTTTAAGATCTGTGCCGGTCCCATTATCTTCTAATTCAAGTTTAAGTTTATTTTTACTTGTACTCAATTTTAATTGTACATGAGTTGCATCAGAATATTTTAAAATATTAATAACCTGCAATTGAATAACACGGTAAAATAAATTCAAAACTTCAATTTGTGCATGAGAAACAGATTCTTCATCAACATCAATATGGTATTGTATATCATTTTGAAAATGCAGTAAATTCATGAGGTCATCAATTAAATCAGTTAATCCCATTGTAGATAATGAAATTGGCGACAGTGTTCTTGAAACCTGCCGTACAGTAGTTATAGATTCTTCCAGTAATCTTTGTGCCTCCATTAAAAAAGGCAATCCTTCTTCAGTAATATGATCTTTTGATAAACTGATATGCAATTTTACGGCAGCAATTAACTGAGCAACATTTTCATGCAATTCTTCACTCATGCTTACACGTTCCTTCTCATCAGAAAGTATAATTGCCTGAAGTAATTTAATTTTATTTTGTAAAGGGATATGATCGGATTCTTTCTGTTTCATGATTCATCAGTCGATATTAAAAATATTTCTTACGTTCTATTTCAATTTCCTGAAAAGCTTCACTGCAAATTTCACTCACATGCTGAAAAATTAATTTTATCTGTTCTAATTGTGTTTCTTCTTTGCCCAGACTTTCCATTTTAAATAAATCAGGCTCTAATGATTTTATACCCATAATGGCAACTGCCGATTTTGTTTTATGGGCTAGTTTAGCAATGGTTTGATAATCTGATTTAAGAATAGCTGCATTTATTTCTTCCAGATAAACAGGGACATGTTTCTGAAAAAATAAAATCATTTCCCTGATTGCTTCTTTCTTTCCACTCATTGTAGATTTTAAATAACTCAGATCTGTTACCTGTGTTTTAACTTCCTCCCTTTTGTTTTCCTGTTTAATTTGTGGCATTGATTTATAAATTTTTTCAAATAACAGGTTTACATTCACCGGCTTTGATAAATAATCATTCATGCCATGTTGTAAACATCTTTCACGTTCTCCGGGCATTGCATGTGCTGTCATTGCAATGATAGGAATCCGGCTTTTTAATGTATTTCTGATATATCCTGTTGCTTCGTAACCATCCATAACCGGCATTTCCATATCCATTAAAATAAGATCGTATGCCGTTTTTTGCAGTGCATCTACTGCTATTTTTCCATTTTCTGCCAAATCGGGTTTTATTCCATAATCAGAAAAGAGATGTGTTATTAATTTAAGATTTAAGTAATCATCTTCCACAACCAGAATTTTAAGCTTTTTTAACTCACTGAAGTTGATTTTCTTATATTCTGCATTTTCGGATGTTGAATTAAAATAGGCCGGGGAAGTTGAAGATTCAGAAACGGCCACCAGGTTTTCCATTAAGGCCTGTATCTTTTCACCGCTTTTCTTTACTGCATGTAAATATTCCAATTCTTTTTCACCTGTTGCATTTTTCAATAACAAATTTGTAAACCCTATAATTGAATTTAAAGGTGTTCTTATTTCATGGCTGATGCCCATGAGGAAAATTTCTTTGGTTATAAAATCATCACCTTTATTTTTTGCTGAGAGATGGAGAGCCGATTTTATTTCAGCTTCTGCCTGAACATTTTTAAAAAGCAAATCAATTACTTTTGGCACTATTAATGATAATGAAACAACTTCATTTGCACCTGCATCTAATAATTGGGTTTCAGTAGCTTTATTTGTAACCTTTGAGATGCAAACTATATAACATTTTTTGGCAAGCGCTTGTATTGCTGCCAATTGTTGATTTGATTGTTCATCTTCATCAGCACATTGAAGAAAAAGAATATCACACCTGATGTTTTTAATTTCATCCATCAGGTTGTCTTTTGAAGGATGATAAACTATATTGCTATATTCAGAGATAGAAGTAAAAGATGATGAAATCAATTCTTTTGATACATCATCATTATAAACTACTAACACATCAATTTTCTTACTGGCCATAGCTATAGGTAATTTATTTTTAAAGATTAGTTGGTACATTACCCTTATGCCTTTCATTGAGCGGGGTAATCCATTTAACAAATGTCTTAAATAATTCGTCAGTAACAATTGGTTTTGTGATATAATCATTCATCCCGTAAGCTGAAATGTTTTCTTTTGTATCAGAAAACACATTCGCTGATAAAGCAACAATTTTTATTTCAGAATTACGAAGTTCTTCTCGTATATATTTTGAAGCGGTAATACCGTCCATCTCCGGCATTTGAATATCCATCAGAATTAAGTCATAAGCAGCATCTTTTTTTAATTCTTCAATACATTCAAGTCCGTTTGAAACAAATGTGAGATTAAACCCTTCATCCTGTAAAACCTGTTTTATGATGAATTGATTCAACGGCTCATCTTCGGCTATTAAAATTCTGGCCTGCCTGATTGATTCAAAACCAGGTGGATATTTATTTTCAGCAGTTAAATAAGTTGATGCCTTTTCAATCGGCAATTCAAATAAATCAAGAATTAAATTATACAACGATGATTTACTTACAGGTTTTACCAATAAATTATTTGCTCCCTGTTTTTTAAATTCATCCATCAATTCGGCGCTGAGAAATGGTAATAAAACAACCAATTTAGTATTAGAATTATTTTTAAGCTTTGCCTTTGATATAAGATTATTTGTACTGGAATCCAGTAATTGTGAATCAATGAATATGAGGTCAAATACCTGTTTATCCAATATTTCTTTTGCTTCTTCCTCTGCGTAAACTGAAAAAGCAGTTAAACCCAACTCTTTAAGATAAGAACCTGCAATAACCTGAAACAACTCATTATCATCAATAATCAATACCTGTTTTTGCTTAAAGCTTTCTGGTAAATTATAAAAAACAGTACCATTGTTTTTATTTTTACTTACCGGTAATTCTAAAGAAAAATAAAATGTAGAGCCTTTTCCTGCTTCACTGAAAACACGCAACTCACTACCCATCATTTCAATAAACCTGAAACAGATATTTAAGCCTAAACCGGTACCACCGTACTTCCTTGAAATACTGGAGTCGGCCTGTTGAAATGCTTTAAATATATTATCCAGCTGCTCACTGCTCATTCCAATTCCTGTATCGGCAACTGAAAAAGTAAATTTCACTTTTTCTGAGTTTATTGTTTCTTCCTTAACAGTAAGGATAATAGCACCTTCTTTTGTAAATTTAATTGCATTACTTACCAGGTTAAGAAGTACCTGTTTAATACGCAAAGAATCACCCAATAATAAAAGATTAGAAATTTCTTTTGTTTCAATAAGGAATTCAAGATTATGTTTTTGAAGATTTACCTGTGCAAATCCAATAATATCTTCAAGAACTGATTCGATTGTAAACTCTGTAGACTCGAGTTCTATTCTCCCTGCTTCAATTTTAGTTATATCAAGAATGTCATTGATAATCTGTAACAAATGATTAGCCGAACTATTGATTTTTGATACATAATCGTGCTGATCTTCATTTAAACCTGTTTTCTTTAATAAATTATTTAAACCAATTACAGCGCCAAGTGGAGTTCTGATTTCATGTGTCATGGTTGCAAGAAATACAGACTTCATTTTATCGGCCGATTCTGCTCTTTCTTTTTGAATTGTTAAATCTTTTGTTCGTTGAGAAACAATATCCTCTAACTGTTCTTTGTATTTATTCAATGCTTGCTCAGCCAAACGCCTGTCTTTAATTTCACTTTCAAGATCAATGTTTTTTTCAATCAATCTTTTATTTCTGCTGCGTGAATTAAATAATTGATCAAAATAAGTTTCAACTTTTGTAATAATGGGTGCACTTTTTATAGATAACCATGGGATTTTTACTTCTATATATAAAATGACGGCAGCTTCGCTAAATCCTGTGAGGGGTGAATATGCCTGGCACTGAAGTTCGTAATTACCAGGTGGCAAAGAGTTGTATTTTGTAATGGGTGAAGTGGTTAATTCAGACCAGGTTTGATCAAACCCAACCATTTTAAACCGATAGTTTAACTGTGCTTCATCAACAAACCAGGCAGAGAAAACAGAAACAGAAACAGACCACTTACCTGCAAAAACTTTATATACTTTATTCTGAATTTGTGGAGTTACGTTTTGCCAAACTACGTCCGCAATATTAATCTGGGGGCTTTGAGAAAAGTTCTTTAATTTTTTATATTCAACAAGAAACAAACCTGAATTAATTCCGCAATAAATATTTTGATTGTCATCAATAAACAATGCTCTTGTACTCGTAAACTGCCAGGCAGCTTTTCCCAGATGTGGATTTATTCGTTGCAGAACTACACCTGTTGCTGCTTCAATTAATATGATACCATCATTAGAACCTGTTGCAATAGTGTGATTATCTAACCAGGCTGCACTCCATCCGGCTATAGGATATTCTTTTACTAACAGAGTTGGTTCTAAGTTTTTATCAAGCAGAATTACATTTTCTTCCTGTATAATTAAAATTTGGCCTGCTTTGCCCGGCATAATTGCATAGGTATTTCCTAAAGTTGATAACGGTTCATGATTCAATGATGAAAAACCTGTTTCTGTTTCAATCCATAAACCCTGGCCCAATGTTCCAATTAAGATTTGATTTTCCTCACTGAGAGCCATAGAATAAACATATCCAAACTTATTTCCCTTTTTATTGAGTACTTCAACAAACTTTTTGTCTTTAAACAGGAATAATCCACTGATGGTACCTAACCATATTTCATCGTCTCTTGTTAATAAAACTCTGTTTGGTGAATGAACTTTTACATCAGATTCCAGGTACTTATCAACTTTCCCGTTTTTTAAAATGTATAATCCATCCTGTGTAGCAAGCCAGATGATTGATGAGTCGTACGGATCTATACATGAATCCCAAACAATAGAAGGTATTTCAGCAATCATTTTTGGCTTTCGGAATTGTGCCGAAGCAAAAGGATCATGAATTGCACTAAATCCATCTCCGCCAATTAATAATTGTTTTTTGTTATTGATCTCTTTAATTGAAAATGCAGAATTATTAATTCCGCAATCAATTTGTCGTATGCTTTTTCGAAGGCAGGTTACTTTTTTAAGCCCTGCATTATTAGTTGCTATCCATAAATTATTTAACTGATCAATAAACAAATGATTGATTATACTCTTTACATCCGTTTGTTCTTCCACTTTTAGTCCTGTATTACTTAAACTTAATAAAACAAGTGTATGTCCAAAGGCTACCCACCACTCATCTCCGGAAATAGTAATTGCTGTTACCTTTTTTGAAGAACCGGGTAATGAAAATTCTTCAATGATTTCCTGATTTTCATTTAAAAGAAATAATCCATTAACAGAACCGGCGAGATAATATTGATCAATTGATTTTGCAATACAAGTTATTTGCTCTTCAGTCCTGAGTTGAGGATGATACAAATTCCATGTTGTTCCATTATGAACAATTAAGCCCTGCTTTGAAGTAACAGCAAAAAATAGTTGGTTATTTTTTTTTGTAATTTCTGAAACCAACCCAACTTCATCAGCCTGTACAAGTTTTAATGTGTCTCCGTTTCTTTTTAATTTCAGTAAGCCCCAACTGGTACCTACCCAAAGAATATCATCAGTAATAAGAAAACATTCTGCTATACCATAGATCCATTCAAACTCAAGATTTAATTTATTTTTTTTACCATGTACATCTATGGCTTCAATTCCTCTATCAGTTCCAATCCAAACAATCCCATCAGCAGCTACTTTTACAGTTCTTAGTCCCAGGCAATCCAACCCGGAACGGGTATCATAAACTTTTATGTTGCTTCCATTGTAACAACAAAGCCCGGCGGGTGTGGCAAGCCAAAGCCTGCCAAACTTATCCTGGTCTATTGCATGCACCTGTTCATTAGGAAGCCCGGCATCGCTATTTATTGTAGTTAATTTAAGAAACATTGGTACGTTTTCATCATTTATCTTGTTATAGAAGTTCTATTATTCCAATACTGCAATTTAACTTTTATATCTTGTAAAAAATCAAAAGCAACTTATTCATTTGCTCATTATGTGCTCATATTTTAAAAACTAAAGAGAAATAATCAGCACTTTTAAAGCTCTTTAATTTCTGAATCCGGTTTTAAGTGAGAATGAATTTTGATTTTAACTGTTTATTGAACATAACCATATAACATTCATCTGAAGTCGTTTTGTAATTAGTAAATCCGACTTCAATGAAAACTCAGTGATGCAATGAAGACCCAATACTTTTTACAATTGTCATACTTGGTCCGGATTTTATTCTTTAAGCTTTTATCACAACTAATATTAAACATATTTATGATTTAGTTTACATTTATTAAATTGAAATTTCTTAAAAATTTGTATTGTAGTCTTGTATAACACTTTATCTGAGCACTCTAATTCTAAAAAATAAATAAATTGAACAGAATGAAAAGACTAATTATACCATTCATTGTTTTATTATTCAGCTTTTCTATACATATTTCCTGTAAAACAATAGCCCGTACTGCTGCCAAATACTGGACCCGGAAACAGATTAAAGAATTTGTGAGTAATTGTGAAACAAGAACCAGCCAGCTGTTGGGCACTGAAAATGCAGCCAGGTATTGCGATTGTGCAGTAGATGTGGTTGCAGAAAAATACCGGAATTACCAGGATAGTAAAACCATTTCACTCAACAATTTAATTGATATTTTAAATGGTTGTAAGTAAAATACAAACAGAAGATTTAAAATACTTTTTTACTGATTTTTCCTGCTGATGATTCTCTTAACCAGTTTTTCAATTTCTACTGCATGAAAAACAACGGCGGCAGCTGCAAGACTGATAAGAAGTTCATTGATTGTTAACGGGTATGTTTTAAATATTTTATTGGCAAAAGGCAAATAAATAACACCCATCTGCAAAATAAATGTAAGTGTTATAGCAGCAATTAAAGGCATGTTACTAAAGACACCTTGCTTAAATAAAAACTCCTTGTCGCTTCTTATTGCCATAACATGCCCTAATTGAGATAAAGACAGTACAGTAAATACCATAGTTTGCCAGTGTGCATTTCCATTGTTTATTGCCCAGGCCTGTATACCTAATGTAACACCTGCCATTAATAAGCCTACCCACAGTATATGTAAAGCAATTCCATCAGAAAACAAACTTTCACTGAACTTTCTGGGCGGACGTTTCATAATATCTTTTTCTGATTTTTCACCTGCCAATGCTAAACCGGGTAAACCGTCTGTAACCAGATTGATCCATAAAATATGAATTGCAAGCAAAGGAATTGGCAAGCCAATCAATGGTGCTAGAAACAGTGTCCATATTTCAGCTCCGTTACAAGTCATAATATATTTTACAAACTTGCGGATATTATCATAAATACGCCTGCCTTCTTTTACAGCTTTTACTATGGTAGCAAAGTTATCATCGAGCAGAATCATATCAGCAGCTTCCTTACTTACATCTGTACCTGTTATTCCCATAGCAACACCAATATCAGATGTTTTAAGAGATGGGGCATCATTCACTCCATCACCCGTCATTGAAACAAAATGATTTTTCCTTTGTAATGCTTTTACAATATTTAATTTCTGCAGAGGTGACACTCTTGCGTAAACCCTAATTCTTTCAACTCGTTCATCAAACTCTTCAGTTGATAATGCCTGTAGTTCTTTACCTGTAATTACCAAATCATTTTTTGTAAGAATGCCAATTTCCTTTGCAATAAATGATGCTGTTGCCGGATGATCACCGGTGATCATAACTGTACGAATGCCAGCCGTCTTACATTCTTCAATTGCCTGTTTTACTTCTTCTCTTGGAGGATCAATCATACCTGCAATTCCTGCAAATGAGAGTTCAACCTCTACACTTTCAAACGTAAAAGGATCAGGCAGTTTATCTGTAATTTTATATCCAAATGCAATAACCCTGATGCCATTTAAAGCCCATTGCTCAGCCACGTTTAAAAAATCAGATGTATTTACTTCTTTTTTCAAAGCCGCAGTAACAGACTCTACTGCTCCTTTTGAAATAACCAGATATTGATTATTATATTGGTGAACAGTTGTCATACATTTCCTGTCAGAATCAAAAGGCAATTCTGCAACACGTGGTAATTGCTGCTGGAGTTTTTTTAATTCCGGTAGCTGATGTTTTTGAATATAATAATTAATTAAAGCCATCTCTGTAGGATCGCCCAATAATGTTTGATCTTTTCCTTCTTTTACATCATTGTTTAATGCCAATGCAATTTCAAGAATCGTTTGCCCGTTAAATAATTGATCACCCTTAAGCTCATCATGCACTTCAACCACTGTCATTTTATTTTGAGTAAGCGTTCCTGTTTTATCTGAACAGATATAAGTAACTGAGCCAAGGGTTTCAACAGCTGGCAGTTTACGTATAAGGGCTTGTTTCTTTACCAGTCTTTTAGCTCCTCTTGCCAAAGCAATAGTAATAAGTGCAGGCAATGCTTCCGGTATTGCAGCTACTGCAAGTGAAATTGAAATGAGTAACATGTTTAATGGTTGTTCCCCAAGTAACAAGCCAATAATAAATAACAAAAGACAAATGAACAGAATGATATAAGAAAGTTTTTTTCCAAAATCTGCCATCCGCTTTTGCAGGGGAGTCATGCTTTCTTCTTCCTGTAATAATTTTGCGATTAAACCTATCTCGGTTTGCATACCTGTAGCAACAACAATTCCTTTTGCTCTTCCATTTGTAACCAATGTACTTTTATATGCAATATTTTTTCGGTCACCAATTGATAAGTCAATTTCGTTCATTCTCTTTTCCGTCTTTTCAGATGGTACAGATTCACCGGTTAAAGTAGATTCATCAATTTGCAAACCAAAAGTTTCAATTAAACGTAAATCTGCCGGAGCAATATTTCCTGCTTCCAGCAATACAATGTCACCGGGAACTATTTCAGAAGATGGCATGGAAACAGGTTTCCCGTCTCTTAAAACCTGTGCTTGAAGTGAAGCAATTTTTTTAAGAGCGTCCATTGCTTTTTCAGCACGGTACTCTTGTACAAAACCAACAATGGCATTAAGAATAACAATAATTAATATAATAATGGCATCAGTAATATCTCCGCTAATACCTGCAATTATTGAAGCGGCAATCAAGACCAGGATCATAAAGTCCTTAAACTGACTAAGAAATAGAACAAAGGGAGATTTTTTTTTCTTCTCCTGCAACTCATTTGCACCAAACTCAGCTAATTTTAAAGAAGCCTGTGCAGAAGATAAGCCGTTAAATGTTGTGCCTGTACTTTCAAGTACCTCATTAATTTCAAGGTTATGCCAATTCATATATTTTTTCTAAAGATGGTATGTAAAGTTCAGGTTTTTAATCCTATTTGTATAAAATCAATATGAAATAATCCAGCAAAATCATATTAACTTAGAATAGCCTAAATACATTTTTATGCGTAAAATAATCATCACAGCTTTATACCTTGTTTTTTCATTTATAACTTTCAGTCAAAAAACAGATCGCCCTAAATTAGTAGTAGGCATTATAGTAGATCAGATGCGCTGGGATTTTCTTTACCGCTATTATGACCGCTACTCACCCAACGGAGGATTTAAAAGGTTAATGACAAAAGGATTTAATTGTGAGAATACAAATATTCCCTTTGTTCCTACATATACAGCTTGTGGTCACTCAAGTATTTATACCGGATCGTTACCTTCTATAACTGGCATTACAGGAAATGAATGGTATGATAATGAAAAACAGGATTATGTTTATTGTACTGCAGATACAGGAGCAAAAACAATTGGAAGTATTACAGCAGCAGCCGGCAAAATGAGTCCGAAAAATATGCTTACTACAACCATTTGCGATGAATTAAAACTGGCTACCAATTTTAAATCAAAAGTGATAGGCATTGCTTTAAAAGATCGTGGAGGGATATTACCGGCAGGACATAGTGCAAATGCAGCTTATTGGTACGATAGTAAAACGGGGCAATGGATTACATCCAGCTATTATATGAATGAATTACCTCAATGGGTATTAAATTTTAATAACCAGAAACTGGTAGATACCTATTATAAACAGGGATGGAAAACTTTATATCCCATCTCTACTTATGTTCAAAGCACAACTGATGACAATAGCTATGAAGTAAAACCATTCGGCAAAGTATTTCCTTATGATTTATCAACTCTTGCGGGTAAGAATTACAACCCTATTCTTGCAACTCCTTTTGGAAACACGTTAACTACAGAATTTGCAAAAGCAAGCATTAATAATGAACAATTAGGTGCAGACAGTATTACAGACTTTTTAGCTATCAGTTATTCTTCTCCAGATTATGTTGGGCATTCTTTTGGTCCAAATTCAATTGAAGCTGAAGACACTTATTTGCGTCTTGATGCTGAATTAGCTGAATTGTTTGATTTTTTGGATACCAAAGTGGGGAAAGAACAATATCTCATTTTTTTAACTGCAGATCATGGTGCAGCGCATGTACCTGCATTTATGAAAGACAATAAAATACCATCCGGCAATCTGGTACTGAGTTCGCTGGTTGATTCAATGAATCAACGTTTGAAAGAAACATTTGGGGTGAGTGATCTTGTAATAAACATATTAAATCATCAGGTAATTTTAAATATTCCTATAATAGAATCAAATTTAAAATTAAAAGCAGATGACATTAAGAGCTGGATTGTAAAGTATTTACTTAAACAGGAAGCTGTAGATAATGCTTTTGTTATTGAAGATATACAATCTACCACATTTAATGCTTTTCAAAAGAAAATGATCACAAATGGATTTTACGCAAACCGATGCGGGCACATCTATGTACTCTTAAAACCACAATGGCTCGAAGGTTTTGAAAAAGGAGGAACCACGCATGGCTTATGGAATCCATATGATGCCCATATCCCTTTACTTTGGTACGGTTGGAAAATTAAACAAGGAACGCTTTACAGAAATGTTTCAATGACAGATATAGCAGCAACTTTGGCTGCCATGCTAAAGATTCAAGCACCTAATGGCTCTGTAGGTGAGGTTATAACTGAGTTACTGAAATAATCATCAAATAAACAACTCTGAATACTCAATAGATATTTGTACATTTCTATACCAAGTCAAAATCTTTTTCTTTTAAACAAACTAAGTATGACAAATAGCAAGTGGAGTATCAGCATTCTTCTTTTGTTTGTAACAATATTTATTGAAGCGCAAACAAAAAAAATAAATATCAATGCATTTTTTGAAGATAAGCGCCCTCTTAAAGTAACAATTTCAACAGACATTAAAGATCTCCAATCAGAGAAAAAGAGTTTAAAAGCAGTTAACGCATCCATCACTATTAATTTTCCGGATAGCATTTCAATAAGTGATTCAATTAAAATAAAACACAGAGGCAATTTCAGAAAAGAAAATTGCTACCTGGCTTCGTTAATGTTACAATTTAATAATACCAAAACTTCTCATTTCTCTCCTTTTAAACGATTAAAATTGGTAGGCGGATGTGGCAAGAATAAAAATGATGAGCAATATTTATTAAAAGAATACATGGTTTATCAGCTTTATAACCTTTTAACAAACTATAGTTTTCGTGTAAGATTAATGGAGGTTAATTATATTGATACAAAAAACAAAATAAAACCATATTCACAATACGCCTTTGTTATTGAAGATATAGATGATGTAGCAAAGCGAAATAACTGTAAAGAAAAGAAATTTGTAAAAGCTATTCCTAATAGTACGAAAAGTTCAGAAACAATCCTGGTAGCAATGTTTCAATATATGATTGGTAACACTGATTGGTCAATTCCCTTTTTTCATAATATAAAACTTGTAGTTCCAAAAAAAGACACCAATAGTATGCCTATACCAGTGGCTTATGATTTTGATGTGTCAGGATTTGTGAACCCACCTTACGCTGAGCCACCACCAGACCTTGGAATAGAAAGAGTAACACAACGGTTATACAGGGGATTCCCCAAACCAATAGAAGAACTACAGGTTATTATTAATCTGTTTCTGAAAAAAGAAAATGAAATTTATTCACTGATCAATGAATTTAATTTACTGAATCAAAGCACTAAAAAAGAAATGATTTCGTACCTCGACGATTTTTTTAAAACAATCAAAACTGAATCAGAAGTAAAAAGTGTATTTATCACAAATGCAAGACGTAACTGAATTTAACTTAACCAGAACCTACAAAATGAATATTACTACAGAAATCATTCACGAAACAGCGCTTTTTGTAAAAGACTATTTTACAACAGAATTTTCAGCTGCTTTTAGCTTTCATAATTACTCCCGTACAGTTAATATTGTAAGAAACTGTGATGCAATTGGGGTTGCAATGAAATTAAAAAATGAAGAACTAAAATATCTTCATATTGCAGCCTGGTTTCTTGAAACAGGCTACATAAAAAATTACGAACAGCCTCAAAACCAATCAGTCATCATTGCTGCAAACTATCTCACACAAAAAGGAATTGACCAGGAAATAATAAAAACGATTGAAGAAATTATTCTTGCTACAAGAATTCCGCAACAACCTTTAACCTTAATGGCCCAGGTGATATGCGATGCAGGCATGTATCATTTAGCTGAAAAGGATATTATGACTAATCTTGAGAATTTAAGACAGGAAATAAAAACAATCCAACAAAAAGAATATTCAATTAAAGACTGGCTTGCAAAAATGATAACCGATATTAGTGAACATTTTTATTTTACAAGCGAAGCCAAAGAGTTATTTGAAAAGAAAAAACAAAAACATAAAGCTGCACTTCAGAAACAATTAGATGAATTGCAGGATTTCTCCGATGACCAGACAGAGCAAACAGCAGCAGTTACTGGTACCAATTTAAATACAAAACCTTCAATTGAAGATATAAAACTTGAAAGAGGTGTTGAAACATTCTTCAGGATTACAGAAAGAAGGCATATGGAACTTTCAACAAAAGCCCACGACAAAGCAAGTTTATTAATAAGTGTGAATTCAATTGTAATTTCAATTGTATTATCTGTATTAATTACCAAACTGGAAGACAACAAATTCCTTTTACTCCCTACCCTCTTTTTAGTTATTACCTGTGCAACAACCATTGTGCTTTCAATTATTTCCACAAGGCCAAGAATATTAAAAATCAATTCAAAAAACAAACATACCACTCATGATGAAGTGAATATTTTATTTTTTGCCGATTCTACTAAACTTTCTTTGCATGATTACAAAGCAGAAATGAAAAAAACCTATGAAAACAAAACATTACTTTATGATAGTTTATCAAGAGATATATATTACCAGGGCCTTGTACTTGTTTGGAAATATAAGTACATCAATATAGCCTATAACATTTTTATGTATGGCTTTATTATTACTATCCTTTCTTTTATTGTAGCGTTTATTATTCATACTACTTAATACAAAATGTTAACGTATGTTTTTAATCTATTTTATTTTTTCAGCCAACTTAGCTCAGTTGGTAGAGCATTTCATTCGTAATGAAAGGGTCGTCGGTTCGATTCCGATAGTTGGCTCAACTTTATTATAACTATTTTACCCTGCAAATGATTCTGCCTGATTATTCTTTCTCTGTACAGCAGAATATCAAATTTCATCTGATGATCATTTAAATAGCTGACTATAATCAGAATTTTCAGCATTAATGATTCATATATTCATATGCTAAGAAATGTGGTTTATGAAAAAGCCAATTACACTACTGCTCCCCTTTC
>DAIOWB010000016.1:18969-20846 GCA_036758725.1 Lacibacter sp. | reverse complement strand
GGATTGGCTGTAATGAAAATTAACAGTGACCTGGGTTACGAACCGGTTACCTACAGTGAGCTTACACAGGATGAAGAGTTTTGGGCAGGTTGTAAAAGCTGTGTAAACTTTGATATACTCATGAGTAAAGATCGTAAGAACTGTATGTGTACAGCAATGTTGTACGACCCTGCAGATCATTATGAGCCGGAAGAAACAAAGCAATTCTTTGAAGAAAATAAAAAAGGCCTTGAACGGTTGTTACGTTTCAAAGAATGGAAGTTATTAAAACCATTTATGAAAAAAGAAAATGGCGGAGGCGAGAACAAATCAAAAAAGCTCTTGCATTATTTTTTTAATTTTTAAAAACATTATGTAATCGCCACCAGTGCTTCTATGAAGCTTCAGTGGCGTCGCACTCCCGTCCGAACGGTATTCATCCGGGCGGGCTTGTACATTCAGTAATTCTATTCAACATATTCCAAACTCAACACTAAAATGAAAAGTTTAAATTTAATACATAGCAATCACTCTCCAAACAGCGGCGGTCAAAGCCCCTCCTTTGGAGGGGGTGGGGGAGGCCGTATTGTTTTAGGTTTCAGTGGCGGACTAGACACCACCTATTGTGCCAAATATCTCAGCGATGAGAAAGGATATGAAGTTCATTCTGTTATTGTAAATACCGGTGGCTTTAATGAAGACGATTTAAAAAAGATTGAAGCACATGCTTATAAGCTTGGAGTAAAAACACACACAACTGTTGATGCTGTAAAAGGTTATTACAACCAAATCATAAAATATTTAATTTTTGGAAATTGCTTAAAGAACAATACGTATCCATTAAGTGTAAGTGCGGAACGTTTAAGCCAGGCATTGCATATTGCAGAGCATGCAAAAAAATTAAACGCAACAGCAGTAGCTCACGGCAGCACAGGTGCAGGAAACGACCAGGTACGTTTTGATATGATTTTTCATATCATGATTCCCGGAGTGGAAATCATTACTCCTATTCGTGATATGAAGCTGAGTCGTGAAGATGAAATTACTTACTTAAAAAGTAAGGGTGTAGAAATGAATTTTGAAAAAGCGGTTTACTCTATTAATAAAGGGCTGTGGGGAACAAGTGTTGGAGGAAAAGAAACCCTTAACAGCAATGGCATGTTGCCGGAAGAAGCATGGCCTACACAACTCAATGAAAAATTGAAAAGTGAAAATGTAAAACTAGGTTTCATTAAAGGCGAATTGTTTTCTGTAAACGATCAATCTTTTACTCACCCGGTTGAAGCTATTCAATATTTGCAAAGCATTGCCGGTCCTTATGCAATTGGCAGAGATATTCATGTGGGCGATACGATCATTGGTATTAAAGGCCGTGTTGGGTTTGAGGCTGCAGCACCTATGATTATTATAAAAGCACACCATGCTTTGGAAAAACATGTGCTTACCAAATGGCAGTTGCAATGGAAAGATACATTGGCACAGTTCTATGGCAACTGGTTGCATGAAGGACAAATTATGGATCCGGTGATGAGAGATATAGAAGCTTATTTTATAAACAGTCAGCAAAATGTAACAGGTGAAGTTTTTGTACAACTGATGCCGTATCGTTTTCAAATAAACGGTATTGAAAGTAAGTATGATTTAATGAGCAGTAAGTTTGGCAAGTATGGTGAAATGAATACGGGATTTACAGGCGAAGATGTAAGAGGGTTTAGCAAAATCTTCGGCAATCAAACATCCATTTATCATAAAGTAAATGAAGAGATGAAATGAAAAAGATAAAAGCAGGTATTATTGGCGGAGCAGGCTACACCGGAGGAGAATTGATCCGTTTATTAATCAATCATCCTTCTGTTGAAATTGAATTTGTACACAGCAGAAGCAATGCAGGAAAATAT